>JBGPEV010000447.1:0-3453 GCA_041482995.1 bacterium
CATGGCCCAGGCCGCCCAGCACGTGGGTGCCCAGGAACACGCAGTTGCCGCGCTGCCCCAGCGGCGCATCCTCCGCGACGCTGCCCGGGGCCTTCTCCACGGCGAAGCTCTCCCCGGTGAGCGCGGCCTCGGTGAGGAAGAGGTCCTTGCTCTCGATCACCCGCCCGTCGCCGGGCACCTGGTCGCCCGAGCGCAACACCACCACGTCCCCCGGCACCACCGCCTCCAGCGGCACCTCCAGCGCAACGCCGCCGCGCACCACCTGGGCTGTCACCCGCACCATGGCCTGCAGGGCCTGGGCGGCGCGCAGCGAGGCGCGTTCCTGCCAGAAGCCCAGGGCGGCGCTGATGAGGATGATCGCCAGGATGATGCTCGCGTCGGTGGCGGCGCCCAGGAAGGCCGACAGCACGGCCGCGCCGATGAGGATCAACGTGACCGAATGCCCGAACTGGGCCAGCAACAGCCGCCAGTCGGAATGCGGACGCACGGGCGGGATGCGCTCCGCGCGGTAGCGCTCCTCGCGCGCCTGCGCCTCCCGGGAGGAAAGCCCCTGGGGCGCGCTGCCCAGGCGGGCGTAGAGGGCCGCAATGGGCTCGGACCAGAAGGGGGCGGGGGACATGGTCTACGCATACGCCAGGGGAGACCGTGCCGCCACTGGAACCCACCTCGCGCGGGCGTTACGCAGCCAGGACCTTCACGCGCCCGCGGCGCTTGGCCGACCGGCGCCGGGTTTTCACGACGATGTCCACGTCGTGGCCCAACGCGTTGAGAAACCGCAACAGGCGGTCGGCCGTGAATCCTTCGATCCTGCCGTTCAACAACGCCGAGACCTTGGGTTGGTCAATGCCTAATCGCTCCGCCACCTGCTTTTGGGTCAGTTTCAGGCGCCGGATGCTGGTGCCAAGGCGAATCATCAGACCGGCCTTGACGAGCGCTTCCTCGGCATCCGGAAGACCCAGATCGGCGAAGATATTGTCGCTGCCCCGCATGACGCCGGAATCAGCTTGATTTGAAGTCCGTTTCCTTGCCACTCGAATGCTCCGCATAAGCGTTCATGGCCAGTTGCAGTCGGCAGGCCCCGCGGCCACCCCCCTTACCGTACCCAGCGCAGGATGTCCGGCGGCTTGCGGGGGACGGGCGGCACCGCATGGGCGGGTACCCCCACGACGATCGGTGCGACCACGGTGACGTCCGCCGGAACGCCCAGTTCCGCCTTCACCGCCGGCGTGTTGAGCACCGGCAACGCGAAGCCGATGGGACAAGTGCCCAGTCCCACGGCGCAGGCGGCGAGCATCAGGTTTTCCGCCGCCAGCCAACAGTCGGCCGCGACGTAGGCGCTGCTGGGCTTGCCGCAAATGGCGATCAGGGTGCCCGCATTGTAGAAGACGTTGAAGCCCGGACTGGCCAGCACCGCCAAGCGGTCGCTGCTGGGCGCCCCGCCGGGCACCTTCACCAGATCGTGGTGCTGGGACTCGTCCACCGCCAGCGCCTTGGCCCGCTCGGAGAGCGCCTGCAGGGTGTGCGCGTTCTGCACCACCACGAAGGCCCACGGTTCCAGGTGAATGGCCGTGGGGGCTTGCACGGCCGCTTCCAGCAGCTTGCGAATGGTGGGTTCGTCGAGCGGTTCGCCGGTGTAAGCGCGCACCGCCCGCCGCCGGTAGATGGCGTCCAGCGCGCCCATGGGGCGGGGGACGCGATTGCTCGCTAACATGGCTGCCTCCGCGGTTGGAGGGCGCTTCTGTGTCCTACCTCCAGAATAGCACCCCGGCAGGCGGGGAGGAGGGTTTGGAGGGAGCCTGGCAGGGCGCCCGCAAGGTCATCGCAAGCGCCTGGGGTGCGGTCAGTGGGACGGGCGTCTCGCCCGCCCAGCGCCGGACGCTTGCGGGAGGCGCCAGCAACTCTGCGCCGCCGGCGGGCGAGACGCCCGGCGCCCCCGGACGAGCACCTGGGGAACAGACTTCGCGGGGGCAATGGGAGTCTGGGGCGCCGGGGGTAGGGGGCGGCCCCCGTGCCCCAGGAAGGGGAACGGGGGCGCGGCGCTACCGGCCCCCCGCTTCCTTCACAGGGACGGTCTTCAGGAACATCCAGAGCGCTTTCACCTCGGTGTCGTTGAGCTGGGAGAAGTTCTGCCAGGGCATGGGGAAGCGCACCTTGACTCCGTCCGGACGCACGCCCTCGCGCACGGCCTTGCTGAAGTCCGCCTCGCTCCACTTGCCCAGCCCCGTCACCGGGTGGGGCGTGATATTGACCGCAGGCAGCCAATCGGGAGGGGCGCCGGGAATGGCTCCGCCCGAGAAGCCGAAGCCGTGGCAGCCCGTGCAGCCGTTGGCGAGGTATCTGCCGTATTCCACCGTGACGCCGGGCGTCACCGTGGAGGGCTGGGCCGTGTGGTCGATGTACTCCGCGGAAACCAGGTAGGCCATCTTGCCCTGCAGGAACAGCAATCGCGCCAGCGGACCGGGCCGCTGGGGCAGCGAACGCTTATCGACGGGCGGAACGCTGCGGATATAGGCGATCAGCGCGCCCAGGTCCCCGTCGCTCATGGCGTGGAAGTCGGTGGAGGGCATGAACACCAGGGCGCGGCCGTCCGGCGCGACGCCGTGGCGAATGGCGCGGGCGATGTCCATGTCGGACAGCTCGCTGCCCTGGCCGCCCTTGCCTTTGGTCAGATTGACGCCCGCGAAGCGCCCCACGACCGGGTCATCCACCACCACCACCCCGGCCAAGTCCTTGCCGTGGCAATCGGCGCAGGCGCGCGTGGTGAAGACGCGCTCACCTTCCTTCACTGCGGCGGGTCCAGTGGGAATTGCGAAGGCCTGCGCCTCCACTTTGAATTTCCGGTTGATGTAGGAATTGCTCCAGACATAGATGACGCCGACGGCCACGGCGAGCAACACCGCCAGAGCCCCGACGAGATAGGCCACCCACTTCAAAACCCGCCCCATACCCTTGCTCCACTCATGTTTCAGGAATGCTTCTCACCTGCGACGTTCTCTCCATAAAGGCAAAGGCGGTCGGATGTCCATAGGGTACTGATTAAAAAACCACGAATCGCCGGCGTGCCGATCGGGTACCGGCGGGCCGCCCGACGCGGGGGAATACCGTGGTACTCCCGGTCAGGCCGCCTTGACCCCGGCAGGCGGGACGCCCGCCCCACGGACCGCACCCTGGGCACTTGTTGCGACTTTGCGGACGCCCTGGGGCGCTCACGCGGGCGGATACGGACGGGCCCCGGCAGACCCGGGCGGGCGCGCCGGCGGAAGGCATTCGACGGAAAGGCGGGGTGGGTCAACCGTGCTGAGCGGCGGCCAGGGCGGCGATGCAGCGCTCGCGCACCTCCCAGAGCGCATCGAGCGTCCAGCGGGCCTCCAGATTCTGCTCGCGCCGCCACTGGTCGAGGAATTCGCGGTGGCGGCGCACCTTGTAGTCGCCAATCTGCTCAGGGCGGATGCG
>JBGPEV010000448.1:0-3453 GCA_041482995.1 bacterium
CTGCTGATCGGCGTCGTCACCATCGTCGCGTTCTACCTGGTGCTGGGCGGGCGCACCTACTGCTCCTGGGTTTGCCCCTATCACGTCTTGGCGGAATGGAGCGAATCCCTGCATCACTGGCTCGTCCAGCGCAAGATCGCCATCAACCACACCTTCGACTACCAGCTCAAGTACTGGATTTGGGTGGCATTTCTGCTCGTGGCCCTGCTGAGCGGATACACCGTCTACGAGATGATCTCGCCCCCGGCGGTGATCACGCGGGCGGCGGTGTATGGCACCTGGTCCGGCCTTGGTTTCATCGCCGTGCTGCTGCTGGTGGAAGTCTTCTACAGCCGCCGCTTCTGGTGCCGATACGTTTGCCCCGTGGGCACGACCTTCAATTTCATCGGCCGGCTGGCGCCTCTCACGATCAAGTGGTATCAGAACCAGTGCACCAACTGCAAGGAGTGCGAGACGGTGTGCATGGTGCCGTTCGTCCTGGCCGATACGGTGAACCGAGGCAGGCTGGAGTTCGTCATCTCCGGGGAATGCACCCGCTGCGGACTGTGCGTGGACGCCTGTCAGGATGGCGCGCTGAACTTCAGCACCCGCTACCTGGACCAGATCGTCTGAGCGCATGGCCTCTCGATGAATGCCTCTCCAACGATCCAAGGGCGCGCACGCCCGCGCCCAACTCCGTCCCGTCGGCCCGGCCGGCTGCGCGCGTGCCCTTCCCCGGCCGGCGCCTCGGGATTGCCAATCCCCTTGCGGCGCTGCACAGTGGGGGCACCCGGCGTTCCCTGCGCCGCTCCAAAACTTTGCACGCCCGCAATGTCATGAGCACCCAGGCTCCTTCCCGTCCGCAAGTCGCGCTCACGCTGCACGTGAACGGCGAGGAGCACACGCTGCGGGTCGAGCCGCGGGAAACGCTGCTGGACGTGTTGCGGGAACGCCTGGACTTGACGGGGGCCAAGCCCGCCTGTGACCGCGGGGAATGCGGCGCCTGCGCCGTGCTGCTGGACGGGCAGCCCATCAACGCCTGCCACTGGCTGGCCGTGCAGGCGGCCGGCCACGCCATCGTCACCATCGAGGGACTGGCCGGGCAGCCCGACTTCCGCCCGCTGCTGGAGGCGCTCGTGGCGGCGGACGCCGGGCAGTGCGGCTACTGCACGCCGGGATTCGCGGTCGCCGCCTACGCCCTGCTGCGCGCCGAGCCCGGCGCCGGCGAGGAGACCCTCCGCTGGGGGCTGGTGGGCCACACCTGCCGCTGCAATGCCTACGCCGGGATCATGGCGGCGATCCGGCAAGCCGGCGCGGGGCCGCGCCGGTCCTGATCGCGAGCCACGCTGGAGGAGAGCCGGATGGACGCAGCACCCGCAACGGTCGGTCAGAGCGTGCCGCGCGCCGGATTGGCGGAGAAGGCCACCGGCGCGGCGCGCTACACGGCCGACCTGAAGCGGCCCGGCATGCTGTATGCCCGGCTGTTGCGCAGCCCCCATCCCCATGCCCGCGTGACCGCCATCGATACCGCGCCCGCGTTGCGCCTGGCGGGGGTACACGCCGTTCTGACTCACCTGGACAGTCCCCAAGCGCGCATCGATGCGGATTTGGCGGTGCTGGATGCCGCGGTGCGCTTCGTGGGCGATGAGGTGGCCGCCGTCGCCGCCGAATCCCCCGCGCAGGCCGAGGACGCGCTGGCGGCCCTGCGCGTGCAATACGAGCGGCTGCCGGCGGTGTTCGACGCGGAGGAGGCGCTCCGGCCGGGCGCCCCGGCCGTGCATCCGGGCGGGAATCTCGTGGATGGCGCGCCCCTGCGGCTGGAACGCGGCGACGTGCAGGCGGGATTCACCGGCGCGGCGCACGTGTTCGAGGGCACCTTCCGCACCCAGGAGCATGCCCCCATGGGCATGGAAACGCGCGCCGCGCTGGCGGAATGGGAGGGAGACCGGTTGACCGTGTGGAAGACCAGCCGCTCCGTCCACGCCCATGACCGTCCCATGTTGGCCCGCGTCTGCGGCATTCCGCTGGAGCACGTGCGCGTGATCTGCCCCAACATGGGGGGCGGCTTCGGGAACAAGGACGAAGGGCGCGCCGCCGCCATTGCCGCCCTGCTGGCGCGCAAGGCCGGCCGGCCGGTGCGCCTGGATTATGGGCGCGCGGAGGAATTTCTCGGTGGGCGCAACCGGCAGGCCAGCACCAACCGCATCCGCATCGGCGTGGCCGCCGACGGGGCGCCCGTGGCCATCGATCTGCGCAGCGTGATGAACGCGGGCGCCTTCGTGGCCAGCGGCCGCAACGTGGTGCGCCGCATCGGCCAGGGCGCGCTCTATCTCTATGGCTGCCCCAACGCCCGGTTCGAGGGACTCGCCGTCTACACCAACCGGCCGGCGGGCGGCTCCTTTCGCGGATTGGGCGCGCCGCTGGGCCACTTCGCGCTGGAGGTGCTGGCCGACCGGATCGCGGCGGCCCTGCGCATCGATCCCCTGGACTACCGCCTGCGCTTCCACGTTCCGCCCCAGGGCCAGCCCGGCCGGCGCAGCACCCCGCCCGGTCACGCGCTGCCCGACGAGCCCGTGGAGGGCGGCGTGCCCTTTTCCAGCAACGGCCTGCGCGACTGTCTGCTCGCGGGAGCCGAGCGCATCGGCTGGCGCGAGCGCCGGCGCCCCAACGCGTCGGCCACCGGGGCGCGGCGCCGCGGCCTGGGCGTCGCGATGGGCATCTACAAGGGCGGCGTGGGGCGCGAAGCCCAGGCCGATCTGCGTCTGACGCCGCAGGGTCGCCTGCACCTGAGCGTGGGCGTGGTCGACGTGGGCCAGGGCTCCAGCACCGTGCTGGCGCAGATGGCCGCCGAGGCGCTTCAGCTTCCGCTGGAGCGGGTGGACGTGACGATGGCGGATACCGCCGTCACTCCGCCCGGCCATATCACGGCGGGTTCCAGCACCACGTTCTCCACAGGCAGCGCGGTGAAGCAGGCGGCGGAGCGGCTGCGCAACCGCCTGCTGGAACGGGCCGCCGCCCATCTCGGGGTCAGCCACGTGCGGCAACAGGGCGCGCGCTTCTTTGCCCAGGGCGGCCCCGGCGGCCTCGCCGCCTCGGCCACCCTCGACGAGGTGCTGGGGCGGCTGGCGGAACCCCTGGCCGAGCACGCGACCGTGACCCCCGGCAGCACGGACGCGATCGTCAACGCGTTCGCCGCCCACTTCGCCGAAGTGGAAGTGGATCTGGACACCGGGCGCATCCGGGTGCTGCGCTATGTGGCGGCCCACGATTCCGGCCGCATCGTGAATCCGCTGCTGGCCACGAGTCAGGTTTCCGGCGGCGTGCTGCAATTCCTGGGAATTGCCCTGCGGGAAGAATTGCTGCTGGACCCGGCTTCCGGGGTCACGCTCAATCCGAGCTTCCTCGAGCACAAGAGCCCGACCCTGGTGGACTTCCCGCCCGTGGAGGTGCTGTTTCCCGGCCCGCCGGATCCCC
>JBGPEV010000449.1:0-3434 GCA_041482995.1 bacterium
CGAGGCGTTCCAGCTCTACTTCCGCCACTTGAAGCCGGACGGCATCCTCGCGGTCCACGCCTCCAACAAGCGCCTGGACCTGGCCCCCATCGTGACCCTTGCCGCCGACCGGTTCGGCAAGCACGCCTGGCTGATCGATACGGACGACGACGAGGACGCCGCCGCCTACGGCAGCACGTGGGTGCTGGTCGCCTCCCGCGCCGACCGCTTGGCCCAGGTGGAGGTGCCGGAGGACACGCGCCAGCTCACCCGGCCCGCGAACCTGCTCCCCTGGACCGACGATTACAGCAGCCTCTACCACGTGCTGCGGTAGCCGGGCGGGCGGGCCGGAAGGACGGGTGCAGGAGATTGGCGCGTGGGAGCGGCGCGGGCACCCTTGCCCGCGCCGCCATCGATCCAGAGCGCCG
This sequence comes from bacterium, assembly GCA_041482995.1. Lineage (GTDB taxonomy): Bacteria > SAR324 > SAR324 > SAR324 > JACQKK01 > JBGPEV01. Next base: position 408 of record JBGPEV010000449.1, read on the forward strand.
GGCTATTGGTATCGGTACGCCTTCGCCTGGGCGACGAGCGCGCCGACGTCAAACCGGTTGATGTCGTCGATCCAGACGTTGGTGATGATGTCCTTGGCGGGCACGCGCTCCTTGACCACGCCCCATTTCACCAGGAACTCCAGATAGGCCTCGTAGTTGGCCTCCACATTCTCGCCCCAGCGCTTGGCGCCGGATTTTTCCAGCTTCCAGTTGGCGGCGCGCGCCAGCAGGGTCTTGATGTCGTCCCGCATCGCCGTGGCCTCGTCCTTGCCGGTGCTGCGGGTCTGCGGATAGACCTCCCAGAGGATACGCATGGCCGCCTCGGGATTGTTGATGGCAAAGATGGTGCCCCGGGCGTAACCCTGGGCCAGCGCCACCAACTCCTTCTTGTGGGTGGACATGGTCTCTTCCAGCGTGATGAACCCATTGGAAGGGAAGCGGTCGATGTCGCGCGTGTCCAGCAGGCGCATGTTGATCCCGGCGTTCTCCACCAGGGCGTATTGGGTATCGAACTGGCTCAAGGCGTCCACCTGCTTCGATCGCAGCAAGGCGGCCGTCTGGGCGCCCTCTCCCGCCACGACGATCTGGACGTCGGAATCTGGGTTCATGCCGTGGGCGCTGACCAGCGCGCGGGCCACGATCACGCCCGCGGACGCCATGGAGATCACGCCGATCTTCTTGCCCCGCACGTCCGCGATCGTCTTGATCGGGCTATCCACCGGAACGGCAATGCCATAGATGTTCCCCTGATAGGCCGTATAGAAGGTGCGGATCTTCACGCCCTGGCCGTGGATCACCACCACCGGCTCCACGGAGGGCAGGGCGGCCAGCACCTCCCGGGTCGCCACCAGCTTGGTGCAATCGGTGGAACCCGGCAGGGGGAGCAATTGCACGCTGATGCCGCCGCTGGCAAACCAGCCCATCTTGGTGGCGATGGCGAACGGCGCCGCCGCCGAGGAAATGGTGCGCGCGCACCAGCCCACCCGCACATTGGTTTGTGCCGCCGCCGGCAGCGCCCCGGCGGCGCAGGCGAGCAGGGCCAACGGTGCCGCGATTCGGATTCTCATGCCGCTTCTCCTTTGGTCGCGACCAGCCCCGCCACCGGTTTTTCCAGTGCCGGGCCGGCCGTGGATTTCTCTGAAAAGTCCCAGAACAACACCCGCCGCCGCACCAGGGTCACGATGCGGTTCAACAGCAGCCCCACGACCGCCAGCACGATCAGCACGGAGAACTGGCCGGCCACGTCCATGTTGAAGTTCATGCTCTGGATCAGCATGCCCAACCCCGCCTCGGCGCCCACGAATTCCGCGACGATGGTGCCGATCAGGGCCAGGATCATCGCCACCTCCAGCCCGGCCATGATGAACGGCAGGGCGCTGGGCAGGCGCAGCTTCCAGAAGATCTGCGATTCGGTCGCGGCCAGCGAGCGCATCAAGTTGACGCGGTCCTCGTCCGCGGAGCGCAGGCCGACGATCGTGTTCACCATGAGCGGGAAGAACGCCACCAACGCCGCGCTCACCACCTTGGAGGTGACGCCGAGGCCGAACCACACGATGATCAGCGGCGCGAGCGCCACCTTGGGCATGGACTGGAACATCACGATGTAGGGATAGAGGAAATAATCGAAGCGCCGGCTGAGCGCCACCCCCGTGCCCAGGGCGAAGGCCAGCACGCAGCCCAGCACGAATCCCAACAGCGTGCCGCCCACGGTCGACAGCAGGTGCTTGGCATAGACGCCGCTCATCGTTCCCCGCACCATGGCCGTCGCGATCTGGGAGGGCGGGGGCAGGATGTAGATCGGGATGCCCAGGCCCCGCACGGTCACCTCCCACAGCCCCGTGACGGCAATGAACAACACGACGCCGTATCCAATATTGCGCGGTGAATTCATGCGTCCACCTCCCCTTTGGAATTGAAGCACGCGCGGATGCGGTGCACGTGCTCGCCGAAGGCGGGCGTCGTCATCACGTCGAGCGGGCGCGGCCGGGGCAGCGCGACGCGCTCCGAGTGCTGTATCCGTCCGGGCCGGGGTGTCATGACGTACACGCAGTCGGCCAGAAACACGGCCTCGGGAATGGAGTGGGTGATGAAGAGCACTGTCTTGCGCCGCTCCATCCAGATGCGCTGCAGTTCCAGGTTCATGTTCTCGCGGGTCATGGCATCGAGCGCGCCGAAGGGCTCGTCCATCAGCAGCAGCGCCGGATCGTGCACCAGTCCCCGCACGATCGCCACCCGTTGCTGCATGCCGCCGGAACGCTCCCAGGGGTAGCGCGACTCGAAGTCCTTCAGCCCCACCAGTTCCAGCAGGGCCAGCGCGGACTTGAGGTGCGCCTCCCGCGGGAGGCCCTGCACCTCCACCGGCAGCATCACATTGTCCAGCACCGTGCGCCAGGGAAACAGCACCGGCGCCTGGAACACCACGCCGATGTCCTTGCGGGGACCCCGGATGGCCGTGCCGCGCAGGGTGGCCGTCCCGGACGTCGTCTCCAACAGCCCGGCCAGGATCTTCAGGAGCGTGGACTTGCCGCACCCGGAAGGCCCGACGATGGAGACGAACTCGCCTTCCTGCACGGTGAAGCCGATATTCTCGAGGGCCAGCACCCCACCGCGGGACGTCGCGTACTGCTTGGTGAGCTGGCCCACCTCAATGGCGACGCGTGCGTCCCCCATGCCTTCCGCTCCCACCGGTCCGCCAGCAGACACCCTGCCCTTGGGGGGCCGACCCGGTTGGGGACTGGCCGCTTGGGACCCAAGGTGCGCAATTGGTTGTATATTCCGTGCGGGGCGTCAAGAGCCGCCGCCCCGCCCCAGCGCCTCGGGCACGTCCACCCACTTGGCGCGCAGGTATTCGCCCAGCGTCTTGGCCTGCGCGTCCGTGCGCGTGGAGGAGGTGCCGCCGTCGCCCAGGATGCCGCGGATATAGAAGTTGAGCGCGTTGAGGTTGGGCAACTCGTAGCGCTCCACCGCGAAGGGCGCCACGTCGGGCAGCAGCGCCTTGAGCCGCTCCACGGTCAAGAACTCCCGCAG
>JBGPEV010000450.1:0-3427 GCA_041482995.1 bacterium
AAAGGTCTCCACGGGCGCCACCCGCGTGACCAGGCCCCACTCCAGGGCCTCCTGGGCGGTCAGTACGCGGTTGGTCAGGTAGAGCTCGAGCGAGCGCCGCAGGCCCAGGGAGCGCGCCAGGAAGTACGTCATGCTGCCGTCCGGCGAGGCGCCGATGCGCGAGTAGGCGGCCGTGAACACCGCGTCCGCGCGGGCCAGCACCACGTCGCAGGCCAGCGCCATGGAAAAGCCCGCGCCCGCCGCCACGCCGTTGACCGCCCCCAGCACGGGCTTGGGCATGCGCACCAACTGGGAGATGAAGGCGTGGAAGGGGATCACCAGCCGGTCGATGTGCTGGGAGGCCTCCGCCCCCGCGCCGGCGAAGCCCTTCACGTCGCCCCCCGCGCAGAAGGCCGGGCCGCTGCCCGTGAAGATCAGGGCGCGGATGGCGGCGTCGTCCTTGACCTGGAGCACGGCCTCCATCAGCTCCTGCCCCATCTCCCCGTTGAGGGCGTTGTAGGACTCGGGCCGGTTCAACTGCAGCGTGGCGAGCGGGCCGTCCCGGGTCAGGCGAATGGTCTTGAAGTTCACGGGGCACTCCGTGGGCACGGTTCAGCGGCAAGGGGCGCCAAGCGGCGCAGCATTCTCCTACCGCAACATCGCCGGTTTGAACACAGGACGAAGGAGAATTAGCCACAGATGAACACAGATGGACGCAGATAGAGGCTGCAATCGCGTTGCCGATACCGGCGTGCCTTCGTTGGCGGGTTCCTTTCGTCAGCGTGTATTTGGCTCCGGTGAAAACCCATTCCGTCACGCCTTCGGCGTGCCACTTTTTTCTGCAAGCAGGGAAAGGAATTCCACTCCCCGAACTGTGAATCCTCTCCCTGCTTGCGAGACCTTTTCACAACTTCCATTTGGGGCTGGCGGGACGGGGGCTGGCGGGAGTCGAGACGAGCAATTTCAGACCTGTAGGGGCGCGCGGCGCGCGCCCACCCGCAGCACATTCAGTAACGCAAAGGTCTCGCTTGCAGGGAGAGGTGGCCCCAAAGGGGCCGGAGTGGGTTCCGCTAGTTCGTCCCGCAGCGGGGATTGGAGGATTTCGACAAAGCACGCCTGTCTGCGTTCATCGGTGGCCAACCGTTGCGCATTTGACAGCCCGGGTGGGACTGGCTAGCATTTCTCTTCCATTCGACCCAAGCGGGAATAGCTCAGTGGTAGAGCACAACCTTGCCAAGGTTGGGGTCGCGGGTTCAAGTCCCGTTTCCCGCTCTGACGACCAGCCCTTGCCAGATGCCGGCAGGGGCTTTTTGATTGGTGGGATTGCAGGGCCACCTTGTGGGTCACCCGAGTAAGCGCGAAAGGGCGGCCTTGACCGCCTTGCGGTCCGCGTTGCCGAGCTTTCCGGCCCGCCGCAGAACCAAGCCCGAATCCAGGGTGAAGAGCTTCATCCGCACGACCGAGGGCACCGGCAGGCCGGCGCCCGCCAAGTCCGTGACCCGCGTATCCAGCGGCCAGGGGGCGTTGTCCGCGCTGGTGATCATGGCCAGCACCAGATGACCCGCCGGGGTATTGAAGACTCGCGCTTCCGACAGCACCAGCGCCGGACGGCGTTTGGTGGCGCGCCGGTCCGTGAAGGGGAAGGGCACGACCACCACGTCAAACGCCTCAAAGATCACGGTAGGCCCGCTCGTCGGCCTTGCCGCTCCACTCGGTCAGTGTGGCCTGCACGCCCTTGGCCCACTGCCGGTCGGCAGCGCGCGCCTTGCGGAGCCGGATTCCGCCCTTCTGGATGTCGAAGGCGATCGCGTCCCCCGCCTGGAGCTTCAGGGCGGCGCGCACGGGCGCGGGGATGGTCGCCTGGTACTTGCGGGTCAACTTGCTGGTCGCGGTGGACATGGGAAGCCTCGGCAGGTGGCATTACCTTGGTAATACCCTGCGGGAGGAGATTGCGCAAGGATGCGGGCAAGCGGAAGATGTGGCCAAGGTTGGGGTCGCGGGTGAACGTCCCGTTTCCCGCTCTGACGGCCCGCCCTTGCCGGATGCCGGCAGTGGCTTTTTTGCCGCGGGACACCCCAAGCATCGCGCGCAAGGGGTGCCCGGTTGAGGTACAGGTGCGTGCCAACGGGTGCCTCTGTGCGATGGCTCGCAATCGAGGCAGCTAGGCGGTGCCGGCGGGCAATTCCTGGCGCCGTGCGAGCATCCAGGCCAAGCCGGCAACGGCCAGTGCGGCAATCAGGTGCTTAAGGGTGTGGCCGCTCACGAATCCCGTGGTGGCGAAAATGGCGGCATCCTTGGCCTCCGTCACACCCGCCGCCACGTACAACGCCACGCCCAGCAGGTACATTGCGCCGAGGCTGTGGCGCCGGGGCAGCACGGCCAGGAATCCCAGGCAGGTGAGGATCCCGACCAACTTGACCAGATGGTAGGGCCACAAATCTCCTGTGCCCTGGCCGTCGCCGACGTACCAGTAGACGACGCTGAGCGGTCCATAGGCCAGCCACGGCGCGACCGCCCAACCGGAAGCGCCGGTGAGCCGGGCACGGTCCGCCAGCACCAGCGCGGGGAAGCACGCGGCCACCAGCCCCAGCGGCAGACGGTCCCACAGCAGGCGCTGGGAGTCCGGCGCCCAGTGATAGTACGCGGAACCCAGTGCCGTGAGCGCCACCGCGGCGTAAAAAACGCCCTGCACCCTCCCCACGGCGGGCGAAACGTCTTTGCGACGCCAAAGCACGGCCAGTCCGGCCAGCCCAGCCGCCAGCAGCGCCGCATTGGAAGCCACGTCCCCGAAGCGCGGGATGCCCAGCCAGGGCCGCGTGTCGGCGAAGTTGTGGTAGGCCGGATTCTGCGTCAGCCGTGGCAACGCAATCTCCACGGCGGCGAGGACGGCTCCGTAAACGATCCACAAGACCCAGGGCCAGTGCGGCCAGTTGGCAAAGGAAGCGCCGGCTCGCAGGGCGCGATTCATGGCTCCTCCAGGGTGCGGGGGCACGGCTCCAGATTGTAAGGATGAACCCTTGTACGCCAGTCGAATCTGAGAAAGCAATGGCGGCGCGCAGGTCCGTGAAGGGGAAGGGCACCACTACGACGTCGAATGCCTCAAAGGTCACGGTAGGACCGCCCGTCGGCCTTGCCGCTCCACTCGGTCAACGTGGACTGCACGGCCTTGGCCCAATGGGGGTCGGCGTCCGAGGGCAGGCTCCGTACACGAAGGACCCAATAGGAATTTCGCTCCTGGTGAAAGCAGTTCAGAGAAAGGTGAAATAGCGCACCAGAACGCTCGATTGGCTCAAATCGCTCGATGAGCCGGCGGGGAAATTTGCTGTTCTTTGTGTTCCTTTGTGTCCATTGTGTTGAGGCTGTTTGCCGTTCTGTTGGGTGCTCTACTCCTCGAAGAGATCCAGCGGCAGAAACGCCGTGACCAGCACGTTGGGCAGGTCGACGATCT
>JBGPEV010000451.1:0-3427 GCA_041482995.1 bacterium
GCAACGCCTGCGCTCGTTGAATCTTCCACCCTGCTGCTTTCCCTTTCCGGACTACCCCTTCCAGCTCTGCCCGCTCCTCGGCGGTGAGCTTTACCACATAGATTTTCTTGGGCATCCTGGGGGCCTCCCTGACCCGGCCGACATCCGTGTCGGTGGGCACAGGCTATCCCAAAAATACGGAGCGGTCCACTACTAGTACTACTTTATGAGTTCTGAAGTTAGGTCTTTTCGTTTTGATTTAATTGATTTATTCTACCATCGCAACCTCATGCTCAGGGAGGAGCGATGGCGATCATCAAAGCGGGGCGCGAGCCGCTCGCGAAGTTGGCGGCGTTTCTGAAGCCGTTTAGTGAACTGATTGCCCGTTCGGAGAGCCGGCAGGCGCTGGAACGCTACGAGACCGGGCTGTTGGCAGATCTTCCGCGCAAGACGGCATCTGGCATGGGGCGCTCGCTGCCGGGCATTGGGGGGCAGCGGCTGCAAAGCTTTCTGACCCGCGCGGCGTGGGACGCCCAGAAGATGGACCGCCTGCGGATCGAGCATATGCCGCGGCATGCCTCGGTGGGGGACGGAGTCGTGGTGGTGGACGACACCGGGCTGCCCAAGAAGGGCCGGCACTCGGTGGGCGTGGCGCGCCAGTATTCGGGGACGCTGGGCCGCGTGGACAATTGCCAAGTCATCGTCAGCGTTCAGTATGTGGATTCGAGGTACGACTGGCCCGTTAATGCGCGCGTGTATCTGCCCGAGAGCTGGACCAAAGATCGCGCCCGCTGCCGCGGGGCCAAGGTGCCCAAGGCGGTGCGCTTCGAGACCAAGGGGCAGATCGCCCTGGATTTGATTGACGAGGCGCGTGCGGCCGGCTTGAGTCCGCGCGCGGTGGTGACCGATGCGGGCTATGGGGACCAGCCTCCGTTCCTCGATGGCCTGGAAAGCCGGAGGCTGGCTTACGGTGCGGCAGTCGGCGTGGCCGTGCGGTTTCGCCTCGCACAGGCGGTGGAGGCCGATCGCGGCGCTCCGCCCGCGGCGCCCTATTCGGGAAAGGGACGCCCCCGCAAACGGTCGACGTTGGAACAGCGCGTGCCCAGCCAGGAGGCGCGAGCGATCCTGGACGGATTGCCCGCGTCGGCTTGGCGCAAGATCACTTGGCGCGAAGGCACCAAGGGACCCATGGCCAAGCAATTTGCCCGCGTCAAGGTTTACCGCACCGCTCGTCAAGGCAAGCACCTTGCCAGCAGCGGCTGGCTGATCGGTGAGCGGCCCTTGCCCGGCCATACCGGCGAGCGCAAGCAATACCTCGTTTGGGGTCTGGACGAACTCCCGCTGAAACAACAGGCCAGTCTCCTGCATGTGCGCTGGGTCGTCGAACGCTACTACCAGGACGCCAAAGGCGAACTGGGCCTTGACGACTACGAAGGCCGCCATTGGCCAGGGCTGCATCGCCATCTTGCTCTTGTGCAATTGGCCCATTGTTTCCTAACCTTGCAGCAGAACTATCGGCCCGCCGGGCGCCGCGCCAAGCTCGCGCCGCTGGCGCGGGATTTCCCCCCCGGTGGACCGCCAAAGTCTGGCCGCTCTACGGCGCCGCTTGCACGACCAACTGTTTGACCAGGTACTCGACATAACGGCGCGCAATCGCGATGGACCTAAACTCATAAAGTAGTACTAGCAGGATACGAAAAAGCCCGAAGTTGCAGGGCCAACAACGACGAAACCGTAGATTAAGCGGATCTTTTCAGACCCGCATGTCCGTCGACACGGAGTCCGCGCAGTGGATTTCACGGGATGAGATTTCAAGCGAATTCGCACCCCAGCCGGGTCCCAGCGGAAGATGGAAATGCCGTCCGCGCTGTGGCGGCAACGTGCAAAGAAATCGGCGCTCAACCGTTCGGATCGAAAATTAATCTGCGTAATCTGCGGTTAAGGTGCTTTTCCTAGACTGGCAGGTTGGCGCCTGCACCCGAACCGGATGGCGGCCGCCGGTTTTGACGCGCCGCGCCAATTGGGTACACTGGGCGGTGGGCGCCGGGAACCTCCGGCGCCGTGCTTGCTGAAGCCCATTTCTGCGCGCCGCGCCAAGCCTGCCATGACACGCGACTACACCGCTTTGATCCAGCCGGACGAACTGCAACCCATGTTGCGGCATCCGGGTTGGGCCGTGTTCGACTGCCGCCACGCCCTGCTGGACAAGGCCTACGGCCAACGGGCCTACCGCGAATCCCATCTTCCGGGGGCCCGCTTCGCCGATGTGGGGCACGATCTTTCCGCGCCCATCACGCCCCTGTCCGGGCGCCATCCGCTGCCGGATCCGGCGGTCTTTGCCGCGTGGCTGGCGAGCCGGGGGGTCTCCGCGGACTCCCAAGTAGTAGCCTACGACGACAGCCACGGCGCCATGGCGGCGCGCCTCTGGTGGATGCTGCGCTATCTGGGCCATCCGCGCGTGGCAGTGCTGGATGGCGGATTCGTCCGGTGGCACAAGGAGGGCCGCCCGGTCACGCCGGACGTGCCGCGGCCCGCGCGGGGGAATTTCCTGGGCTGGCCGGATGGATCATTGTTGGCGGAACTGGAGGAGGTGGAGCGGCTCTCCCGGGAACGCAGCGCGGTGCTGGTGGATGCTCGGGGCGGTGAGCGCTACCGGGGCGAAACGGAACCCATCGATCCCAAGCCCGGTCACATTCCAGGGGCGGTCAATCTTCCCTATGCCGGGAACCTGGACGCGGAGGGGCGTTTCCTCGCCCCCGATCTCTTGCGCCGCCGGCTGGAGCCGGCGGTGACCGGGGCGCCACCCGGGCAATCCGTGCACTATTGCGGATCGGGCGTGAGCGCATGCCACAATCTGCTGGCGATGCTGGTGGCGGGCCTGCCGCCGGGCCGGCTCTATGTGGGCTCCTGGAGCCAATGGTGCAAGGATCCGGCGCGTCCCGTGGCCACCGGTCCCCACCCCTGAGACGCGAGCAACCCACGCGAGGGTTTACCGTGCCGATCGCCGTTGGAGATATTCACGGATGTCTGGAACCGCTCCGGGCGCTGATCGACGAGTTGCCCGCCGCTGAGGAGTTGGTGTTCCTGGGAGACTATATTGACCGCGGTCCGCAGTCCGCCGGAGTCGTGCGCTATCTCCGGCAATTGGCCGAGCAGCGGCCCTGCCGCTTCTTGATGGGAAACCACGAATGGCTGATGCTCAACGCCATCGTGGAGGACGATGCCATCGCCCCGTGGATCATGAACGGCGGGAATCCCACGCTCCACAGCTATGGTGTCGACTTTGCGCGCTGGCCCCGCTCCCCGGAGCGCGGGGCGTTTCTGGCGCGGGACGCTGATTTCTTCCGGAACCTAGCCTATTACCACGAGGACGAAACCACGATCTTCGTCCATGCGGGAATCGATACGGGTATCGCGGACATGCGGGTGCAAGACCCCGAGGTGCTGA
>JBGPEV010000452.1:0-3417 GCA_041482995.1 bacterium
ATTCTGGCCATGACTCCCCGGCAAGCCGTTCTTCCGCCATGGCCTGCTCTTCCTCAGGGTCCAATTTGGCCAATTCTTCGGAGAATCGAGTCCGCTTCCAGCGCTCCAACTTTTCCCGGAGCGCTGCCTGGATCGCCTGGCTGCGATTGGGGTATCGCCCTTGGCGCACCCACTGATCCACCGACTTGAGCAGTCCAGGCTCCAAAGTAATGGCGACTTTCGCGGCTCTCATGATTCTTCCTCAGTATGTCCGATTATCATACCCAAGCGTGCGGGCCGCGCAATGGCTGCCGCTCAGCTCGTCAGCACTTTCTCCGGCAGTTCCAGCGCGTCCTTCAGCGCTTTCAGGAAGCGCGCGGCGGTGACGCCGTCCACGGCGCGGTGGTCGGCAGAAAGCGTGGCGTTGAGGCGCGCTCGCACCACCTGGCGGCCTTTGTGGACGGCCGGTTTCTGCTGCGGCTGGGCGATGGCCAAGATGCCCACCTGGGGCGGGTTGACGATGGCGGCGAATTCCACCACGTCGAACATGCCCAGGTTGCTGAGGGTGAACGTGCCGCCCTGCAGGTCCTGGGCGGTGAGGGTGCGGGCCTTGGCGCGCGCCACGAGGTCGCGTGTCTCGCGGGCGATGCGGCCGATGCTCTTCACGTGGCAGTCGCGCACCACGGGGGTCACCAGGCCCTCGTCGATGGCGACGGCGAAGCCGATGTGCGCCGCGCTGAAGCGTCGCACGGCGTCGTCCCCATAGGCGGCGTTCAGCGCCGGCACCTGCTCCAGGGCCAGGGCCGCGGCCTTGATCATCAGGTCGTTCACCGTGATCTTGTCCTCCGGCAACGCCCGGTTGAGCCGCTCGCGTTCGCGCAACAGGTCGGTCACGTCGATCTCGGCGGTCATGTAGAAGTGGGGGATCGCCTGCTTGCTCTCCGCCATGCGCCGGGCGATGGTGCGCCGCAGCGCGGTATGGGGCACGTCCTCGTGCGGCTCGCCCTCCAAGGGCAACGGGCCGGCGGGAGCGCGCGGTGGGGCCTGCGCGGGCGCGGGCGTGCCGGGCACCGCTGGCGCGCCCAAGTAGGGTTGCAGATCGGAGACCACGATCTTGCCGCCGCTGCCGCTGCCGGTCACCGTGCTCAGGTCAATCCCCAAATCCTGCGCCACCCGCCGCGCCAAGGGCGAGACCGCGGCCGTGGCGGCGCCCCCGCCGGGCGCCGGCCGGGCCGCATGAGCCGGCGGCGGCTTGACCAACGGGACGACGTTGCCGGCCGCCACGGGCGCCGGACGGAGCGCCGGGGTGGGCTTGGGCGCGGCCTCGCGCTTGGCCGGGCCTGCGCGGGCGGTCGTGACGGCGGAGCTTGCCGGCGCCTCGCCCCGGGTTCCGATGCGGCAGAGCAGGCCGCCCACGGGCACCACGGCGTGCTCGGCGGCAACGATCTCCACGATCACGCCGGTGGCGGTGGCCTCCACCTCCACGATCACCTTCTCCGTTTCCACCTCCACCAGCGGCTCGCCCTGGGTCACGGTGTCGCCCACGCCCTTCAACCACCGGCTGACGGTGCCTTCCTTCATCTCATCGCTCAGCCGAGGCATGGCGAGGTCAACGGCCACGGGTTCGTCTCCGGTGTGGGGGTGGCGCTTGGGGTGTTGCCGGAATCTAGCATCATCGCTCGACCGGGCCAAACGGCGGGGCCGACAGGTCGGCGGGCCATCCACGGCGCCGCTCCGGAAGCCGCCCAGCGCCTGGGGCGGACGAGTTCTCGCTAAACACAACGACATAACTTCAGCCACAGATAGACACAGATGAACACAGATAAGAAATGCAAATGCGATAGCGCAATGCAGTGACGCAGGCGGAGCATTGAGCCCCTATGGTTAGTCAACCTGCCTCAAGAGCCCCTTGGAGAGCAGCCCTATGTTTCTTGTATGCAGCCAGTCTCCGGAACATGGGCGCTTCAACAGAATCCATCTGTGTCTATCTGCGTTCATCCGTGGCTAATCATTTTTGCCGCTATGTATAGAACCGCCGGCGCGGGCGACTTCCGCCCGCAAGGTCGCCCGTTCTGCGTCGCGTTCGGGCAGGCTTGATCCGGTGCCCTCGGGAATCCAAGCTGAGAGTGTGGCGTGATCGCAACAGTTGCGGGTCAGTCCCGCTCTGGCGGTGATTTCGATAAGCGATTGCTATAACAAATGAAATATCGGACGCGGGGGATGTCGGGGCCGTGGCGGGGGGATTGCATAAGGATGGATAGGTTTTCTGGAAGGAATGCCCAAGCAGGGCGAGGCTCAAGGATCGGCACGGAATGCCGACACGAAAGGGTAGCCCCAGGGAATTCGTTGCGGGGTTCACGGACGATCGGGAGGGTCTGGATGCGCACGGGGATTGGCGGCGGATTGCTGGGCTTGGCCCTGCTGCTGGGCGTCGCGACGGCGGCTCATGCCGCGGACAAACGGATTGTGAACCTGAACCTCTTTACGCAGCAGGACCTGCGGGCGATGGCCATGGGGAACGCCTTTGGTCCCGTGGCCCGGGGCGAGGGGGCGCTCTTCTACAATCCGGCCGGCCTGGCCCAATTCGACCTGGACCTGAAGGCCGAAGCCAGCTTGGCGGTGCAAGGAAAAAGCCTGCAATTCGCGGAGGACACCGCCGCGCTCACCAGCAGCGGTGGCGTGAGCGCTGGGTCAAGCCCCAGCACGGAGAAATACCTGAAGACCTATGCCGGCACGACGCAGCGCTACAACGCGCAATTGCTGCAAAGCGCGGTGGCCAACCTGGGGTACATCAACCTGGGCTTCGGCGTGGCCGACCTGGACAGCTACCGCGTCAAACTCGATTTTACCGGCATGAGCAGTGACGGCCTGCTGGCCACCGATGACGCCCAACTGAACGACACCCTCAGCGCCGCCGAGGATCGGTTGCGCCAGCAGACGGCCGGTTTGGCCTTCAAGCTGGGCAAGGGCAAGGTGTTGCTGGGTGTGGCCGCCAAGACCTTTCGGTACAGCGAAAAATCGGCCTCGTTCGCGCCGACCGTCCAAGACATCCTGAGCAAGAATTTGCCCTTTCATTTCGCCGGCGAGAATTTCCCCTCCACCACCACCTACGATCTGGGGATGCTCTACCGGGTCGAATTCTGGCCGGCCCTCAAGCCCCAATGGAGCCTGACCGCATTCAACGTGGGGGGCGCGACGCTGAAGGGCGTCGGCACGACGGTCGAGGTTCCCGCCAGCTACAACTGGGGCTTCGCGTTCGGTCCGGATACCGGGATTGTGCACTGGCTGGTGTCCGTGGAAGTGGAGGACCTGACCGACGCCCTCAAGTTTACCGACACGGGCACGGGCGCCAACAAGTTCCTCTCGTGCGAGGACCCGGCGCGCACCCAGACGTGCGTCAACCAGCCGCGCAGTCTCACCCAACGCACGCACGTGGGG
>JBGPEV010000453.1:0-3411 GCA_041482995.1 bacterium
GATCGCCATGATGATGCCGCCATAGACCAGGAACGTGATCCCCGTGCCGCTCGCGCCGAACAGCGTGTTGGTCGCGTTCGCCAGGGGAATCAGGATCAGCGCGCCGATGGCGGGGCCGAACAGCGTGCCCGCGCCGCCCAGCGCCGTGACGATGATCATCTCCACGGAGACGAGGATGCCCAGGGCGCTGTCGGGATCGACAAATCCGATCATGACGGCGTAGAGCGAGCCGGCCAGCGCGGTGAACGCGGCGCTCAGCATCAGTGCATAGAGCTTGTAGCGCGCCACCGGAACCCCCAGGCTGCGGGCCGCCCGCTCGCCTGCATTGATGGCGCGCAGGTAATAGCCCATGCGCGTGCGCTGCATCCAGGCGGTGAGGCCCAGCAGAACGGCCAGCACGCCCAGGAAGAGATAGTAGTAGGGGGTGGAACTGGTGAAGGAGAAGTCCCACCACGCCCGCGGCACCGCGGGGCCGCCCAGTCCCACGGCCGCGCCGACCAATTCCCAGTTGCTGCACACGATGCGCAGCAACTCGGCCACGGCAATGGTGGCCATGGAAAAGTAGTGGCCCTTCAGCCGCAGCGTGGGGACGCCGACGGCGACGGCGATGCTGACGGCCACCAGCATGCCCAGCGGCGCCGCGGCCAAGGGCGAAACCGCCCACAATTTGAAGGCCACGAGGGACACATAGGCGCCGGTGCCAAAGTACACCGCGTGGCCGACGGAGACCTGCCCGGCGTAGCCGCCCACGATGTTCCATGCGCTGGCCGAGATGGCGGCCAACAGGACCAGCGCCCCCAGGCGGGCATAGTAGGCGTCGCCGACGATCAGGGGAAAGACCAGCACGAGACCGGCAGCGAGGGCCCAGCCGAACCAACGCGGATGCGGAGCGCGCATCATGTCAATTTTCCCAGCAAGCCCTGCGGGCGCACCCAGAGCACGGCCACAAACAAGGCGTAGACGACGACCTCCTTGTAGACCGGTCCGATGGCGTAGGCGGAGACGGACTCGATGACGCCGATCAGCAGTCCCGCGATCAACGCGCCCGGCACACTCCCGAAGCCGCCGAGGGAGACCACGACGAAGGCGGTGAGGGCCAGCGTGTCTCCCGCGTTGGGGGCGATGTAATAGAAGGTGGCGATCAGCGCGCCCGCCACGCCGGCCGCGGCGGAGGCCAAGCCCCAGGTGATGGCTTGGGTGCGGTCCGGGCGGATGCCCATCAGCATGGCCGCTTGGCGGTCTTCCGAGACGGCCAGCATCTGGCTGCCCAGCAGCGTATGGGTGAGCAACAGGTGCATGGCCAGGGTCAATACCAGCGCGACGCACCCCGCCACCAGTTGGGGCACACCGATGAGGATTCCGCCGATGTTCAGCGTGCCGCCAATCAGCTGGTCCGGCAGCGTGACGAAATTGGCCGAGAAGGCCCAGAAGCAGGCGTAGCGGAGGAACAGGCCCAGACCGAACGTTCCAAGAATCTGGGCCAACATCGGGCCGCGCATGATCTGGCGAATCATGGTCAGGTAGACGATCACCCCGAGCATCGCCAGACCGAGCGCGGCCAGCAGCGTGAACACCACCGGCCCCTGGTGCGCGAGAACGAACGTCCAGTAGGCGATGTACATGCCGATCATGACGAAGTCACCGTGGGCGAAGTTGACCACGTTCATCATGCCCCAAATGAGGGTCAGGCCGGACGAGAACAGGGCATAAATCATCCCCAGCAGCAGCCCACCCACGGTGACTTGCAGCAGAATCATGCGCGGCTCCTCACTGGGCTACTGCCAGCCCTTATAAGGATACTCGAGCGGACGGTCGGCCCGCTCGAGCGGGAACACGGTCTCGTAGTCCTTCCCGAAGAGCTGGGTGATGAAAGTCGCGGCCAACTTGTTCTGTCCGGTCGAGTCGAATTGCACGCCGGAATAGCCCACGATCATCTGGTTGGCCTTGTGGTCCGTCGCCTTCAGGGCGGCGATGATGGCCTCGGGCTTGGTGGAGCCGGCGCGGTTGATCGCATCGGCCAGCGTGAAGAAGCCCTGGATGGTACGGGCGGTCGGGTCGGAGATATCCGTGCCGACCCGCTTCTTATACAACTCGTTCAGCTTGTACGTCAGGCTGCCCGGCTTGCCGGGGCTCCATGCGCTCCGGTTGAAGATGCCCTTCATCTGGGCGCCCACGGCATCCACGGTCGCTGGATCCGTGAATCCGGCATCCTCGCCGATGCAGATCGGCGGCTTGTAGTTCAGGTTCTGCATGGTCTTGACGTAGAGGATGGCATCGGAAGTGTAGCTGACGAAGATCGCCACGTCCGGCTTCAGCTCCTTCAGTTGCAGCACCTGGGGCGAGACGTCGGCGGTGTTCTTGCCATAGGGTATGCGGGCAAGCACCTTGAAGCCCTTGGCTTCCGCGGTCTGTGCGATGGTCGTCGCGGTCGACGTGCCGTAGTCGGTGTTCTCGTTGACCAGCGCGATGGTGTCCACCTTGACGTTCTTCGTGGTCTTCAGCGTGGTGAGAAAGTCGATGTACGTGCGGGCCAGATCGCTGGCGATGGGCGTCGTGCGGAACACGGACTTGAAGCCGCGCCCCGTGATGTCCGCCGCGACGGAATCGCCCACCAGAAAGGGAATCCCATAGCGCTCGGCCACGGCAGTGGCCGTCATGCTCACGGACGACTCATAGCTGCCCATCATGGCGACCACCTTTTCCTGGGCGATCAGGCGCACCGTCTGGCTCTGCCCCACGGAGGGGTTGCCCTGGTGGTCCGCGATGACCAGTTCGATCTTCGCGCCGCCCAGATTGGGCAGGCCGGCGCCCTTGGCCATGGGCAGCGGGTCGAATTCCGGATGGACGTTGTTGATGATCTCCGCGGCCAGTTCCACGCCCGCCTTGGCCAGATTGCCGGAGCTGGCTGTGTTGCCGCTGAGCGGATAAATGACGCCGATCTTGATCGTGCCTTGGCCGTGGGCCAGCGATCCGATTCCCAGGACCAGTAGCAGGCTGACCATCGTTCCGAGTCGTTTGCGCATGGCTTGCTCCTTTGATGACGGTGCCCTCGCGGCGGCAAGGTCTGAGGTCTTTGGGCGGCGCCGGCGGGCCGTCCTGCCGGGGCGCACGTGGCGAGCCCTTGCGGCAACAGGGGAAACGTCGGTTCCCTCCGCCACGAGAACCAAGCCAGGATGTGCCGTGAAAATGCCGGAGTCCCCGGCACCCTGCCAAGGAATGGCATCGCCCGTCAAGACCCAGGGCGGCCGCCGTCCTGTTTCCAGGAGGCCTGCGGGTACCAACCGGAATCTTTTTGGAATACCCGCCGTGGCAGAGATGGCCGCGGCGCCGGCAGGCTCAGGAAAGAACTGAGGCAGGCTGCGGACCGTTTCCTAGCAAGCCGATTCGGCCCGCCTGCTTGAGCCGCAGGAA
>JBGPEV010000454.1:0-3401 GCA_041482995.1 bacterium
CTGGGAGCAGGTGCTGCCCATCACGCGCTTGGCTTCGATCGCGGACGTGTACCAGGCGCTGATCGGCCGCCGCAAGTACAAGAAGAATTGGGTGCCGGCCAAGGCCATCGAATACCTGGCCAGGCTGCGGGGCACGGAATTCGAGGAGCGCATGCTCGACAGCTTCATCGAGACGCTGGGCATCTACCCGATCGGGTCCCTGGTGCGGCTGTCCACCAACGAGCTGGCCTTCGTGCTCAACATCGGGCCGAAGGAGCATCCGGACCGGCCCGTCGTCGCCGTGGTGGAGAATGCCGAGGGCGAGGTGATCACCCACCACACCCTGCTGGACCTGATGGTCGAGGCCGACATCAAGGTGGCGGACGTGGTGGACCACTACGAGCACTACAACCAGTCCGAGGACCAAGCCTACCAGATCTTCCAGTCCATTCGCGTCGGGAAGTGATGCTCGCCCATCCGCGGGAACGGTTGGCGGAGGCCGTGGACTTCGCCCTCGCCGATGGCCTGCTCAAGTACACGGCGGGGGGCCGTCTACATCACGCGCCGTTCACCCTCGCGCCCTGCCCCATCTCCGCCGCCACGGTGGGCGAACTGGAGGCCCTCACGGCCCCGTTCAATGCGCTGGCCTGGGCGGTGAGCCACGACGGCGCCTTCCTGGCGGATACCCTGGGCGCGGCGGCCGCGGTGGATTCCTATACCGCCTTCCTGCTGGAATTGGCGCGCGACGCACCCCTGCGCCAGCCGCTCGGCCTGCTGATCTCCCGGAGCGACTATTTCCTCGCCGCCGGCCCGCGCCCTGCCGCGCCGCTCATCCGCCAGGTGGAGCTGAACACGATCGCCGCCAGCTACCCGGCGCTGGCGGCCCGCACCCATCGGCTGCACCGGCGGCTCTGGTTTGACCAGCCCGAGTCCGGGCGCCTGCTGGCCAACGACCCTGCCGCGGCGATCGCCGGCGCCCTGGCCGAGGCGGTCGCCCGCTACGGCCAGCCCCGCGCCGTCGTCGCCATGGTCGTGGAGCCCGGCGAGCCCAACGTGTTCGACCAGCGCCTGCTGGAGCTGGAATTGCGCGACCGCGGCGTGGAGACCCTGCGGCTGAGCCTGGCGGAGATCGGCGAGCGGTGCACACTGCGCGAGGGACACCTGGCGGCGCACGGCCGCACCATCGCCCTGGCCTACTACCGCACGGGTTACGCCCCGGAGCACGTGGCGGGCGCATCCGCCCGGGCCGGGATGGAGCGCATCGCCCAGTCCTCCGCCGTGGCCGTGCCTTCGCCGGCCATGCATCTGGCGGGCGCCAAGAAAGTGCAGCAGGTGTTGGCGAATCCCGCGACCCTGCGCCGGTTCGTGGACGAGCCCACCGCCCGGCGGCTGGAGGCCACCTTCGCGGCCCTGCACGCCCCGGAGGATGCCGTACCCGGCCCCACCGGCAATCGGCCCGCCTGGCAACTGGCGCTGGACGAGCCGCACCGCTGGGTGCTCAAGCCCCAGCGCGAAGGGGGTGGGAACAACCTGTTCGACGAGGCGCTGGTGCAGGCACTGGCGGGCTCCAACGCCCGGCAGCGGCAGGCTCACGTGCTGATGGAGCGCATCGTGCCCATCACCCATGGGGCTTGGCTGGTGCGGGAAGGACGGGTGGAACAGGCCACGTGCGTCAGCGAGATCGGGCGCTTCGGCATCCTGCTCGCCGATGGATCGCACCTGCTGCACAACCGGGATGCCGGTTATCTGGTGCGCACCCGGCCTGCCCACTTGCAGGAGGGGGGCGTCTCCGCCGGCTTTGGATTCCTCGACAGCCTGTTGCTTGACGCCTCCTGACCCAACCCCGGCTTCCGCCCCCTGAACCCGCTGCCCATGAGAGCACTGGGGGGGAATGCCAGACCCACCCGCCCACGTCACGGATTCCGCCGCACGGGTAGCGCCACCGGGCAAACGTATGGCATGGGTGCGCGGGAAATGCGTTCCAATCCAAGCGGATGCCCCGTTGCCGGACTCCGTGCGGCGCGCGCAGAGGTCAATCCCGGAGTTGCCATGTTGAGTTGTATTCCTTGATGTTTTGGGCAATAACGGTCAGGGAGAATGGCAGCGTCGTTGCTTACGGGGGCCCGGAAGGCGCCCCAACCTTGCGGAGGTCCGTTCATGGCCCGGGAATACGAGGTTCGAGAAGAGTACCAGAACTACTCGCTGGGCCAGTTGATGGATTCCCCCGTCACCTGCTTCCAGGGCGTGGGGGATATCCAGGCGGAAATGCTGAAGCAGTACTTCAGCCTCTCCACCATCCTGGAGATGGCCAATTTTCAGTTCTTCTTGTGGGCCCTGGCCATCCAGGAGACGGCGCTGGACGGGAACCAGGGCACCACGCCGGTGCAAGACCTGGGCGGCGGCCCAGATGCCCGCTTCCGCGTCCGGGAAGAATACCGGCACCTGTCGGCGATCGACCTGATGAACGCCCCCGTCCACGCGCTGGAGGGTCTCACTCCGGCGCAGGACTTGGCGCTGTACGATATCTTCCGCATCACCAACATCACGCACCTCGCCCACAACCGGATCATGCTGGAATCCCGTGTGATTCAGGTGTTGCAGCAGCAGGGGGCCGCCGAGGGCGGGGCGGCCGTGGCGGGTACGGACGAGGTGAACAACGTGCTGGGGCGCAGCTCCACCTCCGGCTTGGCCTCTACCGCCGTGCAACGCATCACGGAGGGACGCAAGGCGGGCCGCGACGATCGGCTGGCCGCGTTGGAAGAGGAGACCACCGAACACATCCGCGGGCGGCTGGAAACCCTGCGCGAGCGAGCGCGCGACCGGGCCTCGGCGCTGCCTTCCCGCGAAGGCGGATCGCGGCTGGCGGCGATTCAACAGACCAAGGAGCGCACGGAGGCCACCGGGCGCAGAAGCGCGCAGGCGGCAGCCGCCCAAGCCAGCGTGTCGGAACGCCGCTCGGTTGCGGTGGCGGGCCGGCGCACCACCACGATGGCCACGGTGGCCCGGGCGGGCGCCGGCGTGTCCCACGGCGGCCCCGTGCGCGGGGTGGCGGAGCGCGGCCCGGTCGCTGGCAGGGGCGCGGAGCGCGGCCCAGTGGCTGGCAGGGGCACAGATAGCCGGGCCTCCTCGGTGTTGGCGGCCCGCGGTGCCTCGTCCCGCGCCGGACGCGAGGCTGAAATGTCCGCCTCGCGCGCCGCGGCCGTGAGCGCGGCACGGGGCGGCGCCGCTCCGTTCCGAGGCGGGGGCGGCGCAGGCGGAGGCGGCAGTTCCCGCGGCGGTGGAGGCGGGGGTGGAGGGTCGTCCACGGCCACCGCCACGCGCAACACCACCACGACCACGGTGACCAGCCGCACTGCCACCCTGGGCACCGCTGCCGCCGCGGGTGCAGGTGCGACGGCCGCTGCAGCCGCGGGTGCGGGCGC
>JBGPEV010000455.1:0-3401 GCA_041482995.1 bacterium
AGCCTGGCGCCCCTCGAGGCGCCCGCCCAGGCCGCCCTGGACCGGGAGCGGGCGGTGACCTGGTCCACCTGGCTGCCGGGCGCGGGGTTCTTCGTGCTGGAGGAGCCCGCGAAGGCGACCGCGGCGGTCAGCCTGAACCTGCTGGCCACGGTGGCCGCCGTGCTGTCCTATCGGCAGGGGAACACCTCCGCCGCGCTGATGTTCGCCCTGATCGAAATCGCGCTTTATCGGGGCGGACGGGAAGCGGTGGGGGAGGAGGCCGACGCCCTGGCCCGGCGCGATGCGCAGCGCCGGACCGACCAGTGGCTGCGCGCGGCGGGGGAACCCGAGTTGCTGACGATCGGGCTGCGGCTGCGCTTCTGACCTCGTTCTCGGTTCCACGCGCCGGCACCCCGTTTGACATCGCCCCCACGGCTGGCTGAACGTGGAAGGCACGGCACAAGGAGTTGACGCAATGGGATGGCACTACTTCAGGGGACGGCGCGCGCTCCTGGTCCTGATCCTGCTCGGTGCGCTGGCTTGGCCCGGGTTGGGATTCGGCCAGGCGCTGTGCGTCAAGGTGGCCAAGGCCAATCTGCGCTCCGGCCCGGGGACGAATTTCCGGGTCACCTGGGAGGTGCATCGTCATATGCCCCTCGTGCAGGTGGGCAAGAACGGCGATTGGATCAAGGTGCGGGACGTGGACGGCGACTTGCACTGGGTGGCCCAGAGCGTCGTGACGGAGGAGGAAGGCTGCGTCACGGTAAAGGTGGACAAGGCCACGATCCGCAAGGCGCCCAACACCAAGTCCCCGCAGTGGTTCACCGTGGAGCGCTACACCTCCTTCAAGCGCGTGGGAGCGCAAAAGGACTGGGTGAAGCTGGAGCACGAGGGCAAGACCATGTGGGCCTCCTCCACGGTGGTCTGGCCCGGTTAGGCGGCGGCGCTCGCCGCGGGTTCAGTCGCTGATCGCGATCAACCGCCCGGCCCGGTAGTCCTTCCAACTCCGCGCCACGCTGTCCATTTTCTTGCCCACCTGCTCGCAATACTTCATGTTCACCTCCCGCCGCTCACCCGCATTGTAGAGACACAGCAGGGGGAAGCGGAAGGAGCGCCGCACCAGCTCCTCGTGGCGATCGGAATCCTGGTAGTAGCGCAGCACCTGCGCGACGCGCTTCACGGCCAGATCCGGATCGTAGTAGCGCACGCGCGGGTCGCCAATCAGCGACTCCCACACCCGGCGGATCTGGAACGGGCCGAAGGCGCCGCCGCGGTCCCGGTGACTTTTCGCGTGGCAGTCGAAGTTCGATTCCTGCCAGGCCAACACGAACACCTGCCGCCAGTCCAGCTTGTTGGCGCGCGACTGTTGAACGATGGCCCACGGCAGGGCCGTGGCGCAGTGGGAATCCTCGATGGCCAAGCCGGGGTTCACCTGCTCGATGACGGAGCGCATGAACGCGGCGGCGTGGCGGGGCAGAGGCTCAGCATCCTGTGCCGCGGCCGGCAGGGCCAGGACGAGCAGCAGGAACATCCAGAGGGTGGGACGCATCCGTTGGCCGGAATCCTTTCTGATCCAGATTGGGTGGCACCGCCATCCTGGCGGTATTGCCCATTAGCGCGGCGCACTTGGCAGGACTGACCCGTACGACCGCTTCCCCTTCCCCCCTATAGTCTAGGATATTGGACCCGAAAAATGGAGATTTTGCGGTCTGACCGTCGTCATCCGTCCCCCCTGCCCAACGGTCAGCGCCCCGGACCACAGGCGATTCACCTCAGCGCGCAAGTGCCCAACTGGGGAAGCCAGTCCCTTCAGTGCTCCTCTGTATGCGCGCTATTTCCCACGATCCGCATTCTCGGCCGATCTTTCGCGAAAACAGAGAGTTTGCCAGTATTGCTGGCCACGGGACCCATTTCTGACGGTAACCGCAGGAAGGTGGGCGCGGGCCAGCGCACCGGATTCCCGCCCGCCGGAGTCCCTGGCCTGTCTTTGGTTGCGGCCTGCGCGGCGGGTCTACGGGGCCGCACTGTTTTTTCCACAATCCGCGTTTTCACCCGATCTTGAGCGGAAACAATCCATTGACCGTCGGAACGTGAACTCTTCGCCCCGTCTGACAGGGGCGATCCGCGCCTCGCAGGCCCGGCTCGCAGCCCGGCCTTTCTGTCCACGCTTGAATTCCCAGGGGTGCGGTGCGTGAGGCGGAAGCAAGCGGCTCATCCCCGCTTGCCGTGCCCGGCGTGCCATTTCGGGAGTTCCTGCCTGTGGGCGAGACATTTGTGTAGGTGCTCCCAACCGCCCACTCCGGCCCTCACCCGACTTTGCCTATCGGCAAAGCCGCCCTCTCCCGCTCCGCGGGCGAGGGGAAAAGCCGCGCTGGTGGCCCTTCGCAGCAGTTCCCTTCGCCCGCAGAGCGGGAGAGGGGCCCCGAAGGGGCGGGTGAGGGCCCGGACGAGTGGCCGCTGGGATTTAGGCAAAATGCCTACGCGTTTAGCTCAGCATGGGCCAACGCTTGGCCGCCGTACCCCACCCTGGCCCCTGCGGGGCCTGTCCCTCCCCGTAAACGGAGAGGGAAACTGCCCAAATCATGGGCATGGCCGTTGTCTCCCTCCGTTTACGGGGGGAGACAGACCCGCCATGAGGCGGGTCAGAGGGGGGTGCGGCGCAGTGCCGAATCCCAAACTGAGCTAAGGGCATAGGCATTTTAGGCAAAAGTCTCGCTGGCGGAGCGCCCATTTAGAATTGTCGCATAGTTATGCGCATTTGTAAATCAAAAAGGCGAGCTCCCTGCGGGTCTGCACCGTCCCGTTCCCGCCGGCAATTAACGGCAGCGCAACGCCGTCTTGGGGCCGGGCCTTGGACGCCGGCTGGCGGCGGTTGCCCCTTGGGCCCAAAACCGGTAAGGACACAACGGAAATTCGCCAGCGCTATCAACGATCCGCCGATCCCGAGGAGAGGGCATGACCATCAAGACGCAATGGCTGCAGATTCCCATGGGAACTCAATCGTTCAAGGCCTATCTGGCCGCGCCGGACCTGCCGCAGCCCCGCCCAGGCGTGCTGGTGGTACAGGAAATTTTCGGCGTGAATTCCCACATCCGCTCCGTGGCGGAGCGGGTGGCGGAGGCGGGGTACGTGGCCCTCGCTCCGGACCTGTTTTGGCGCGTGCAGCCGGGCTTCGAGGTGGGGTATACGCCGGACGACATCGCCAAGGGCCGGGAGGTGCGCGGCAAGCTGGACACGGAACAGGTCATGGCCGACATCAAGGCGGCGGCGGCCGTGCTGGCCGGCCGTCCGGAAACCAAGGGGCGGAAGCAGGCCGTCATGGGGTTCTGCTGGGGGGGGCAAATCGCCTACCTGGCCGCCTGCCGCATGAAGCCCGACGCCGCGGCCGTCTACTATGGCGGCGGCATCGCCAACTTGCTGAA
>JBGPEV010000456.1:0-3399 GCA_041482995.1 bacterium
ATCGGCACGTCGGAGGTGGAGCACGTGCTGGCCACCCAGACGCTGCTGCAGAAGCGGCCGGAATCCATGCTCGTGAAGATCAAGGGCCGGCCCCCCGGCCGCGTCTACGCCAAGGACATCATCCTGGGCCTGATCGGCCAGATCGGCATCGGCGGCGGGGTGGGCCACGTGATCGAGTATCAGGGCGAGGCGATCTCCGCGCTGACCATGGAGCAGCGCATGACCGTCTGCAACATGTCCATCGAAGGGGGCGCGCGGGCGGGGCTGGTCGCGCCCGACGAGACCACTTACGCCTACCTCGAGGGCCGCCCCATGGCCCCCCAGGGCGCGGGCTGGGAGCAGGCGCTCGCCTATTGGAAGACGCTGCCCACGGACCGGGGTGCGAAATTCGGCAAGACCGTGGAACTGGACGTCGCCCAGCTCGCGCCGCAAGTGACCTGGGGCACCAATCCCAGCATGGTGACCGGGATCGACGGACGCGTTCCCGATCCGGCCGACGCCCAGGACGACTCCGTGCGGCGGGCCTGGGAGGCGGCGCTGCAGTACGTGGGCCTCGCGCCGGGCACGCCCATGACGGACATCCCGTTGGACTACGTCTTCATCGGCTCCTGCACCAACAGCCGCATCGAGGATCTGCGCGAGGCCGCCCGCTTTGCCAAGGGCCGCAAGGTCGCCCCGGGCGTGCGCGCCCTGGTGGTGCCCGGCAGCGGACTGGTGCGCCGGCAGGCCGAGCAGGAAGGCCTGCACCGCATCTTCATGGCGGCGGGCTTCGAGTGGCGCGAGCCCGGCTGCTCCATGTGCCTGGGGATGAACCCGGACCAGGTGCCGGCCGGCAAGCGCTGCGCCTCCACCAGCAATCGCAACTTCGAGGGCCGGCAGGGCCGCGGCTCCCGCACGCACTTGGTCAGCCCGGCCATGGCCGCCGCCGCGGCGGTCAACGGCAAGTTCGTGGACATCCGCCAGATCGAAGTGGCGTGAGGTCCAGGTGCGGGAGCGACCGACTGCTTGAAACCACGGATGGACACGGATGAACACGGATACGATGGCTTCGAATCATCTTGTGAAGGATCGAGCGGGCATGATCTCCTCCGGAGACGTCGCCGATATGCATCCGTGTCTATCCGTGTTCATCCGTGGTTCCGTTGTTGAATTCGCCTGGAGCGCTTGATGGATCCTTTCACCACCGTGACCGGCATTGCCGCCCCCATGGACCGGGAGGACGTGGATACGGACCAGATCATTCCCCAGGTCTACCTGAAGAGCATCGGCAAGACGGGCTTCGGGAAATTCCTCTTCGCGCGCTGGCGCTACGTCGATGGCGACGTGAACCGGCCCAATCCCGAGTTCGTGCTGAACCAGCCGCGCTACCGGAACACCCAGGTGCTGGTGACCCGCGACAACTTCGGCTGCGGCTCCAGCCGGGAGCACGCGCCCTGGGCACTGACGGACTACGGCATCCGCGTGGTGATCGCTTCCAGCTTCGGGGATATCCTCTACAACAACTCCCTGAAGAACGGGCTGCTCCCGGCCCAGGTGACGCGAGAGGAGGCGGACCGGCTCATCAAGGAAGTGCAGGGCCACGAGGGCCTGGAGATCCGCGTGGACTTGAAGGAGCAGGCGATCAGCACCTCGACGGGGATGTCGATCCGCTTCCAGATCGGCGATACGGCCAAGCAGAAGCTCATGAGCGGCCTGGACGACATCGGCCAGACCCTGCGGCATGAGAAGGAAATCAGCGCCTTCGAGCAGCGCCGCAAGCAGCAAATGCCGTGGCTGGGCTAGTCCATTTCTTGGAACCACGGATGGACACGGATAACTGCAATTCCTTTTGATCCAACCCGCGGGATTCAGGCGGTGACTCGGCTTGATGTTCGATTCAGGTGTTTCTACGGGATGCTTCGCTGGCGCTCAGCATGACGACCTCTCCGACGCGGTCATTCTGAGCCCTTCGGTGCCCTCAAGGGCAAGCTCCGCGAAGAATCCCTGTACAGAACCTCAAATCGAGCAATTCAAACCGAGTCACCACGGGATTTCCTGAGTCGCTTTTATCTGTGTGTATCTGTGTCCATCTGTGGCTCAATTTTTTTTTGGGTGAGGGATGATCGATTTGTATACGTGGACGACGCCCAACGGGCGGAAGATTTCCATCATGCTCGAGGAGGTGGGGCTGTCCTATCGCGTGCATCCCATCAACATCGGGAAGAAGGAACAGTTCACGCCCGAGTTCATCGCCATCAATCCCAACAGCAAGATCCCGGCGCTGATCGACAGCGACGGCCCGGACGGCAAGCCGATCACGGTGTTCGAATCGGGCGCGATGCTGATCTACTTGGCCGACAAGACGGGCCGGTTCCTCTCCCAGGAGCCGCGCCGCCGCTACGAAGCGCTGCAGTGGCTGATGTTCCAGATGGGGGGTGTGGGGCCGATGTTCGGGCAGAACCACCACTTCCGGCGCGCCGCGCCGGAGCAGGTGCCCTACGCCATCGAGCGCTATCAGAAGGAGACGGACCGCCTGTACGGCGTGCTGGACGCCCGGCTGAAGGCGGTACCCTATCTGGCCACGGAGTATTCCATCGCCGACATGGCGACCTTTCCCTGGGTGGCCCGCCACGAGTGGCACAAGGTGGAGTTGACCCGGTTTCCGAACGTGAAGCGCTGGTACGATGAGATCGGCAAGCGCCCGGCGGTCGTGAAAGGCATGGCCGTGCCGGAGGTGCCGAAAGCGTAACCCGCGGCGCCGTCCCAAGCAGTCCCCCGTCCACAAAAGGAGGCGTACCCATGGCCGTACCCAAACCGCAATTGAAGGCCGTTCAAGCGCTGGCGCCGCTCGCCTCGCGGTATCTCGAAGTGGCGGCGTTGCCGTGGCAACCCACCCCGTTTCCCGGCATCGAACTGAAGATGCTGTTCGAGGACAAGGAACGGGGCCTGATGACCCAGTTGGTGCGCATGGCGCCGGGCAGCAGCATCACGTTCCACGAGCACATCGACATCGAGCAGACCTACGTGCTGGAGGGCAGCCTGAAGGACGAGGAAGGCGAGTGTACCCAAGGCAACTTCGTCTGGCGTCCGGCCGGCAACCGGCACACCGCCACGGCCCCCCACGGCGCGCTGCTGATCGGAATCTTCCAGAAGCCCAACATCTTCTTTGACGTCAAGGACGCCCCCGCCGGTTTTCCGCGCACCCAGAAGTAGCCGCCCGCTGCCGGGGGAGCGCGGCCGGATCTCCCGGAACGGGTCTCCCCTGCGCGCCGGCCCCCGCTCCGCGAGCCGCTGTCATACCAACTTGCGTTCAAGATGGGAACGTGTAATAAGCAGACCAAATCCCCAATGACGAACGGGAGGTCTGCCCATGGCACGGAAGCCACAGGCCGCCGCAACGGTGGTGAAGGCGGCGGAAGG
>JBGPEV010000457.1:0-3393 GCA_041482995.1 bacterium
AATCGTGCTTCCTCTCGGTGGTGGCCCACGAACCCTGGCGCACGGAACTGTGGCAACACCTGGGCGAACTGGCCTTTCTCCGGGAGCAGTGGGACGTCGCCTTCGAGCGCTTCGGGCGCGCGGCGGAGATGAACCGCAACCGGCAAGCCACGTGGTGGCCCCTGGCCGAACGCTTCCTGGCCGGCGGCGATCCCGCCCGGGCGGCGGCCTGTCTGGACCACCTGGCGGACGTCTGGGCGCATCTGCCGGAGCAATGGCCCAAGGCGTTCCCGATCTACCTGCAAGCCAAGCAGCCCGAACGCTTCCTGGCCTGGCTCGAAGCGGCGTTGGAACAGGGCCAGATCGACGGCAAGCACTGGGCGGAGGTGGTGCGGTTCTATGAGCAGGCCGGCCTGCAGGAGAAAGCCCGGGCCGCCCTGAAGCACCTGGGCGGCGAGCTGGAGGAGGCGGAGCGCCTGCGCGGGCTGGCCCGGCAACACCTGGATCGCCAGGAGGGGGCCCAGGCGCTCGCGGTGCTCCAACAGGTCGCGCACCTGAGTCAGAACGATCCGGCCTACTGGATTCTGCTCGGCGACGCGAATTCGTTCACGGGCCGCCTGGAGGACGCGCGGCTGGCCTTCGAAAAGGCGGCTTCCCTCAATCCCCACGAGTTCAGGGCCTGGTTCAAGCTGGGCAATGTGCGCTTCCGCCTGCGCCTGCTGACGGAGGCCGAAGCCGCCTTCCGGCAGGCCGCCACGCTGAACGAGAGCGAGCCGAAGATCTGGTACAACCTGGGCTGCACCCAGGCCGAACAGGCGCGGCTGGTGGACGCGCGAGAAAGTTTCGAGCGCGTGCTGAAGCTGGACCGCCGCTTTGCCCAGGCCTGGAATTGGCTGGGGATCATCCATTTCAACCGCAAGGATACGACGATGGCCCGGCACTGCTATGTGCGGTGCGTGGCCATCAACCGCAAGTCCGGTACGGGCTGGCACAATCTCGCTTCGCTCTACACGTCCATGGGCCGCGAGCGCGACGCGGCCTATTGCCTGGCCCAGTCCGCCAAGTACGGCGGCGCCGGCGCCCCGGACGGGCTCGCCCCCGTCAAGCTGTTCTACGACCGCGATCCGCGGGAACCCGTCTCCTAGCCCTCTCCCCTTGCTGCGGAGTCCCCCCAATTCATGAAGTTCGTCGACTACGTCAAGATCAACGTGGAATCGGGCCGCGGCGGCAATGGCTGCTGTTCGTTCCGGCGGGAGAAATTCATCCCCCATGGCGGCCCGGACGGCGGCGACGGCGGCGATGGCGGCGACATCGTGTTTCAGGGCACGCGCGGCAAGGCGACGCTGCTGGACTTCCACTTCCAGCGCCACTTCAAGGCGCAGGGCGGCGCGGGGGGCAAGGGCAAGGACATGCACGGCCGCAGCGCCGAGCCGCTGTTGGTGACCGTTCCCCTCGGCACCGTCGTGAAGGACGCGGAGAGCGAGGAAGTGCTGCTGGAGATTCTGGACGAGCGGCCCCAGGTGTTGCTCCACGGCGGCAAGGGCGGACGGGGCAACGCGCGCTTCAAGAGTTCCACCAACCGCGTGCCGATGGAATACGAGGTGGGCGAGGCGGCCCAGGCGCGCTGGGTGGTGCTGGAGTTGAAGCTGATGGCCGACGTGGGCCTGGTCGGATTCCCCAATGCGGGCAAGTCCACGCTGATCAGCCGCGTCTCCATGGCCCGCCCCAAGATCGCGGACTATCCCTTCACCACGTTGACTCCCAACCTGGGCGTGGTGAAGACGGCCGGTTTCGAGAGCTTCGTCGTCGCCGACATCCCCGGAATCATCGCAGGGGCGCACCTCGGGGCTGGGCTGGGCCTGCGCTTCCTGCGCCATATCGAACGCACCGCGCTCCTGCTGCTGATGGTGGAATGCGCGGACCTGGAGGGCCACGATCCCGTCGGCCAGTACCGCGTGCTGATGGACGAGTTGGGCCGCTTTTCGCCGGGATTGCTGGAGAAGCCCCGCGCCGTCGCCTTGACCAAGGTCGACCTATTGCCGGAGGAGGAGGTCCTTCCGCTGCGGTGGCGCTTCGAGGGAGAAACCGGGGAGACGGTGTACGCCATCTCCGCGGTCACCGGCCGGGAGTTGGAGCCGCTGGTGAAGTACTTGGCCGCCCAGGTGCGCGCGCTGCGCGGACCCGAGCGCGCCCCGTATCCACGCGAGGTGGACGACGACGAGCCCGCGACCCCGGACGGCCGCGACCCGCGGGAGCGCATCCGGCGCCCGCCCAGCCCCTGAGCGCGCCTCATTCCGGCCGCGCCGGGGAGTCTTCCCGCGCGGGGACGGACGCCCCGGTGGAAAGGGCCGCCGCCCCGCGGCGCCACCGCCCCACGCCGACGCGCACCAGCCCGTAGGCCAGCGCGCCCCCCGCCAGCGCCCACAGGATGCCCCCCACGACAATGGGCAGCCCGAAATGCCGCAGCGCCACCCCAGCGGCCCGCAGGGAATTCGCCAACCAGTCCCCGCTCTCTCCGAAGAGCACCGACTTGAATTCCGCGAAGCCGCCCTGCATGCCCGGGTCGCCCAGGAGGGTCAGCAACGCGGCGCCCGAGACCAGGTACAGGTAGAACGTGAGGATCTTGAGGGGCGGGTTGATCAGCAGCACCATGCCGTAGGCCACCGGCAGATGGAAGGCGCGGCCCAGGAGATAGCGGCAGGCGGCCCACACGGTTGGCAGCACGTAGAGCTGCCCCACGATGGGCAGCAGCGCGATGAACATGCCGACCCCCGCGCCCCACGCGACCTGCCCCAGCGGAGCATCGGTGCGCAGCAACGGCGCAACCACGCGGCGGCGCAGCCGGCCGGCCGCATCAAGCCGAATTCGCAAAGGGATCCCCGGCGGAGCCACCGGTTGGGGTGGCAGCGCCGGGCAGTCCAGCGGCGGGCAGTCCAGCGGCACTGCGCCGTTGCCGGTAGCGCACCAGGGCCCAGCGGGTGGCGATGTGGGCCAGGACGCTGGCCGGCAGCGCCCAGAACAGGCTGCCCAGCAGGATCGGCCAGCCGAAGTAGTCGAAGAGCACCAGCATCCCCCCGAAGAAGCGCTCCCACCACACGCCGCTGGCGGGTGCGATGGCGGCGAGGAACAGCTCCTCGAACTGGGAAAACGTCCAATCCGGCGTGGGCACCGTGAGCGCATCCCAGACCGTGTCGCCGGTGAGATAGTAGACGTAGTAGATGGGCACGACCGTGAGGGGATTCATCACCCAACTGACGGCGAAGCAGACCGGCAGGTTGAACGTCCTCCCGCTGGCCCAGCGGGACAGCAGCCACAAACCCAGCGCCACGTAGAGCTGCACGCCGAAGAGCGGCAGCAGCGCCGTGAGGATGCCCACGCTCGCGCCCCAAGCCACCTCGCGCACGGAGGCTTGGG
>JBGPEV010000458.1:0-3390 GCA_041482995.1 bacterium
CAGCAGACCCCTCGCAACGGAGCCTGCCCTCGAGCGCAGCGAAGGGCTCGGGGTGACACCAACTTTGTCATTCCGAG
This sequence comes from bacterium, assembly GCA_041482995.1. Taxonomy (GTDB): domain Bacteria; phylum SAR324; class SAR324; order SAR324; family JACQKK01; genus JBGPEV01. The sequence continues at coordinate 78 of JBGPEV010000458.1, forward strand.
CGTAGTTGCGAGGAATCCGCTGTTCGACCGGAAAGTGACCCACTACCGGCGACTGGAATGCTCTGCCCGTATGGCTCAAGGAGCCTGACCAGCGGCGCTGCGACAGGCGCTTCCCGAGCACAAAAGCGTTGACCGCCGGATGGTCTCTCGCGGCGGCGCGCTCACGCTGACAACGGTGCGCCCGTCCAGGAACCCGGCCGCGCCTTGCCCCAGCCCCTGGCGCTGGGCGCCGCCGGCCGCCGGAACGCGACAGGCCCGCAACGCGGTGGAGCGGGCACGGGTCGCGGGCCGGGTGGACGCGCTGGGCGTTGTGGAGCAGGCGCACAGCAAGGGGGTCGGCTTCCGGCGGAGCACGGCGCGACGATTTTTCATGCAGCGAGTCCAACGAAAACTGCCCTGCTGAACCACGACGAACACAACGAGCACAACGAACAACCAAAGCGGATATGCCGTGATCGGTGTGTATCGGCGTTCATCGGTGGTTCCAAAAGCAATTGCAGTGGCTGTTTTCTTTGCGCCTTTGCGCGAAACCTTTTGTTGCCGTTGCAGTCCTTGATGTCCTTGGAATCCTTTGGTTGCGGCTACGCCGCGCTAGGTTGAGGTAGTTCGCAGTTTTGTTAGGCGCTCTCAGTTGTTCAGGCTGTGGCGGGCGGCGTTGGCCAACTCGTCGCAGCGGTCGTTCTCCGCGTGGCCGGAGTGCCCCGCCACCCAGTGCCACGTCACGGAGCGAACGCCCACGAGGCGGTCCAGTTCGCGCCACAGGTCTTGATTCTTCACGGGACTCTTGGAGGCGGTTTTCCAGCCATTGCGCTTCCAGCCGCGGATCCACTGGGTGATCCCGTTCTTGAGGTATTGGCTGTCGGTGGTGACGCGCACCTGCGATCCTTCCGGCGTGTGCCGCAGGGCCTCGATGGCGGCCGTCATCTCCATGATATTGTTGGTGCTGGCGGATTCGGCTCCCGAGAGCTCCTGACGCTGGCCGCCCGCCTCGACGATCGCGCCCCAGCCGCCCGGCCCGGGATTGGGCGCGCAGGAGCCGTCGCTCCAGATCTGGATCGGCCCCGCCCCCGAGACGGTGGCCGGATTGGGTGCCGGTTTGGGCCGAGGGGCGTCCGCTTCCCACAGATCCAACGCCGCCACCAGGTTGCGCTCCACGCCCCGGGGCAGCGCCTCGCCCGCGTCCAGGCGATCGGCCAGGGCGCGCAGCCGTTGTTGCAAGGGGGGAGACTGCTTGGCCATGCGGCCCTCCGCGCTTCGGGTTTTCGCCGTACCGGGGCCAGCCCGCCCTATCGCCGCCGCCAACGCAAAGCGGCCCCCGCATTGACTTGATGGCCGCTCCACCGTAGCGTTTTCGCTGTCGCCACAGCGATGTTCGCCCCGCTCGCTCCTGTAGTTTAACTGGATAAAACGGAGCTTTCCTAAAGCTCAGTTCTGGGTTCAAGTCCTGGCAGGAGCACGCCGAACTGTAAACGGCATTCACCACAAAGGACACAAAGGACACGAAGGAACTGCGAAGAAAAGCAAAATGGTTTTCCTCGGTGGGCCAGCACGGGAGGCCGGGATTCCGTCCTCGCCCGTACCCATCACGGCAAACAAACACCTTGCAGTTCCTTTGTGTCCTTCGTGTCCTTTGTGGTGAAAGCAGTTCTTGTGTTCAGTCCGCCGGCACGTCGCCGATCTTCTGCAGCAGCATGCAGCGGTAGGACTTGTGCTGAAGGAACGTCTCGGCCGTGCGCTGGCGGGAGAAGTACTTGAACTCCAGCTTCTTGAGGCGCTTGCGCAGCAGCGGCCGCAGGGCGCGGGAGACCCAGGGATGGTTCTCGCGCAGGTAGTAGCCCAGCGCGTCCCACACCGGCAGCGCGTAGTCCTGCAACATGTCGTCGATCAGCTTCAGATTGGGCGCCGTGCGGGGTGTGATGTCCTCGTCCAGCAGCACGCGCAAGGGTTGTGTGGCGAGGTACGCCTTGAAGGCCCGCAGCGGATGGCCGCCCCGCAGGGCGCTGGGGCCGCTGTCCTCGATGGAGAAGAAGTCGGAGAGCAGCACGTAGCCGCCCGTGTGCAAGAGCCGGTTGGCCTTGAGCAGGCTCTGCTCCGGCGCGATGTACTGGAAACTCTCGCTGAACAGGAGCAGATCGTAGGCGTGCGGCGCCCGCAACTGCTCCAACGTGGTGGGGTAGATCGGCACCTGGGAGCCCAGCCGCTCCCGCGCCGCTTCCGTGAGCAGGGGCGCCGGCGAGACGCATTCCACCCGGTAGCCCCGCTCCACCAGCAGTTGCGCCACGTGGCCGGTGCCGCAGCCCACGTCGAGGATGGTCTTGACCCCCGGGGGAATCTTGCCCAGCAGGTAGTCGCAATAGGCGGCCTGGGCGATCGGCAGGTTGGCCAGCGTCACCTCCAGGCCTTCCGCCCAATATCCGTAGTGCAGGTCCTCGGTCTTCAGCAGCCGCGCGCCCAGGATCAGGCCCAGCTCACGCGTCGATACCTTTTGGGCCATCAGCAATCGCCAAGAAGAAAAGAACGGCTGAAACACAAAGACCGCGAAGACCACCAAGGACTGCTTTTGAACAGCAATGGACTTGAAAGGCACCGGAGGAACTTTGCCGGGGTTACCCTTGCTGTTCCTTCGTGGTCTTTGTGGTCTTTGTGGTCTTTGTGTTTCAGCAGTTGCCGTTGTTCAATAGCAGGTGTTGGAGAGATAAAGCCGCCAGTCGAGGTAACAGGCCTTGTGCAGGCCGTAGTGGAACGCGCGGTAGCGGAACTCATCTTCATCGTAGGCGCCGCCCAGTGCCTGCACCTGGCCGTACACGCCGCGAATCTCCTCCAGCAGGGGCGGGATGATCTCCACGTGCTGGGGCACGAAGGGCGAGAGGCTGCGCTCGAGAAATCCGGCGCACACACCGAGCAGGGCCAGACCCAGATATTCGCCCAGCGCGGGCGGGGCGTTGCGCGGCAGGTGGATGGCCAAGTGCCGCATCCACTCCCGCGCTTGCGGGTCCTCCCGCGTCCGCGCTAGCAGGGCCAGCGTCTCCGCCCGTGCCTGGGCGGGAGGCCCCGCGGCGGTGCTGACTTCGAGCATGCCAACCAACGGATCGGGCGTACGGGATTCCATGGACCATCGTACCCGGTTCCCGCCTGGAGGAGCAATCGCGCGGGTGGGGTTGTGCTTGGCGGCCTAGTAGTGGACCGCTCCTAATTTTTGGGATAGCCTGTGCCCACCGGCACGGATGTCGGCCGGGTCAGGGAGGCCCCCAGGATGCCCAAGAAAATCTATGTGGTAAAGCTCACCGCCGAGGAGCGGGCAGAGCTGGAAGGG
>JBGPEV010000459.1:0-3387 GCA_041482995.1 bacterium
CGAACCCGCCGGTGAACACCTCGCGCAAGCCGATCAGGCCTGCGGGAATGGGCCGCTCCGGGCGGAACTCCCGGTCGAACGCGTGGTCAAAGGCGTCGTTGAGGAACATCCCACCGGTATAGAACAGCGTGAGGGCGGCCAGCAGGGGCAGCAACAGGGCGGCGTCCGGCCGGCCCCCCGCCAGCAGGATGCCGGCCAGCACGTTGCTCCACACGGTCGGCACGTTGGAGACCCGCCCCAGGCGCGGATAGAGCCGCCAGCGGCCCGGGCGTACCGTGACGGCGTTCATGGCGCCAACCGATCCCGCACCCAGGCCAGTTCGCGCCGGATCGCGCTCGGCAGGTCCTGGGTGCGGTACTCGGCGGGCAGCACGTCCCAGGTATAGGTCTCCACTTCCAGATAGGGACAGACCGGGTCGCTGCGCAGGTGTTCCAGCAATTCAACCAGGCTGTCTTGGGTGGTCTGGAAGTTCCGCATCTCCTCCAGAAAAATCGGCACGTGGAAGTGCACGCGCCATTCCACCGGCTCGCCCGGCGCGGACCTGGCCAGGCGGTCCTCCTCCGCCAGCGCCTCCGGCAGGTCCGTGTAGCGCGCCACGCCGGAGCGGCCGCGGGCCACGGTCTGGTGCAGGTACGTGCTCTCCGCGAAGGGGGTGAGCAGGGCGCGCGGCCGGCCGTCCCCCCGCCGGTAGCGCAGCTTGAGGGCGGAGCTGATCTGGAATTTGCAGATGCGGATGCCCGCCTCGCGCAACTGCTTCAGCGCGGCGGCGGTGTTCTCGAACTCCACGGCCATGTGGCAGGCGTCGTAGCACAGGCCGATGTGTCGCCGCGCGATCGCCAGCGCCTCCGCGCTTGAAACCCCGAGGCGCCCGGCCAGGCCGGCCAGGGCCGGCCCGGCGAACAGATGGTCGCGGAAGAATGCCACGGCCTCGGCCACGGTCTCGATGTGGCAGCACGGTTCCGGTTCCAGGGCGAGCGTGACCGTCTTGCCGGTGCTTTCCCGCAGCGCGTGCAACTCGGCGGCGTGCCGCAGCATCTGGCCGGCCATGCGGCGCTCGTCGTCCGCGCCGCGCACCCGCTCCTTGAAGGCGCCGGGCACCGTGCTCACGCTGCCCTCCAAGCCCGGCTCGTCGGGCAGCAGGGCCGCCATCAGGTGGGCCAGGCGGTTGGTATAGGTGAGCCGTTCCTCGTCCAGCCAGTCGGGCAGATACACGTCCTCCTTCACGCGGGTGCCGTGAAAGGGGCCGTAGGGGAATCCATTGATGGTGAAGACGTAGGCGCGCTGCTCGGCCAGGAACCGGCGAAAACGTTGCAGCTCCTCCGGGTCGGCCAGGGCTTCCGCCGCCTGTGCGGAAAGCCGCAGCCCGATGCCGAAGGGCGTCTGCGCGTCCAACCCGCGCACCTGGGGCAAGAAGGTCACCACGTTGCGCCGCACTTCTTCCCAGGTTTCGCCGGGATGGATATTGGTGCAATAGGTGAGGTGATATCCGCCGGGAAGCTTCATCGGGGCCGCCTGATGATGGGGAGGGGCTACCCGGCCACGGCCGATGCCAGCGGCGGGGGAACGGAGCGCCCCACCGTCCGCTCGCGCAGTGCGTGGAGGCACTTCACGATCACGGACTCGTCCATGGCGTGCACTTCGAATCCCTGGCCGATCTCCCGCAGCAAGGTGATCGACAGCGTGCCGCCCAGGTGTTCGCGGAATTCGCGCAGGCCCTGCAGCACCTGCGGTTGGCCGGAAGGGGCGCTCTCCAACAGTTGCTCGTCCCAGAGCGGGAGTCCCAATTCCTCCAACAGGCGCAGGATGCGCTCGGCTGTCGCGTTGGGCAGATGCCCGACCGCGGCGGAATAGAGCGTGTCCATCCCCATTCCGATCGCCACGGCCTCCCCATGGCGCAGGCGGTAATGGGTGAGGGTCTCCAGCTTGTGGGCGCTCCAGTGGCCGTAGTCCAGCGGCCGCGCGCTGCCCAGCTCGAAGGGGTCGCCGCCGGTGCGCATGTGGTGCATATGCAACTCGGCGGAGCGGCGGATGAGCTGGTGCAGGGGCTCCGGCTCCCCGGCGGCCAGCCGCCGGGCGTTGTCCTCCAGGTACTCGAAGAACGCGCGGTCGCGGATCAGCGCGACCTTGACCGCCTCCGCCATGCCGGCAATGCGGTCCCGCGGGGTGAGCGTGGCGAGAAAGCGGCTGTCGTTGATCACGGCGAAGGGCGGCATGAAGGCGCCCACGAAGTTCTTCTTGCCGAACAGGTTCACGCCGCTTTTCACCCCTACGCCGGAATCGTCCTGGGAAAGCACGGTGGTCGGCAGGCGCACGCAACGCACGCTGCGGTGGGAGATGGCGGCGGCGAACCCGGCCATGTCCAGTACGGCGCCTCCGCCGATCACCACCATGCAGGAGTGGCGGTCGATGCCGTGGCGGTTCACTTGTTCCACCAGGCTCAGCACGTGGCTGAAGTCGTTCTTGACGGCCTCGCCCCCGGGCACCCGCAGCGGCGCGCCCAGCAGCTTCAGGGACCCTGCATGGGCGGCGCAATAGGCGCGGATCGCGGCTTCCAGGCGCGGATGGGCCGCGGCGACCGGTTCGTCGATCACGAAGAACACCTGGTGGCGCCGCTCCGGCTCCAGCCGCCGGATCGCGTCCACAAAGGCGGGGTTCCCCGGCGCGAACACGTCCTCGGTGAAGACCACGGGGAAGGCAAAGTCCACCCGGATCGACTGCAACAGGTCCGACATCGAATTGACCCCCTCTGGTGCGCGCCATGGTTGCGGGCGCGGCGCAATGCCCAGGCTACCCCATCGGGCGGGACGATAGGAATCCCCTTGCGCGCCCCCGCAGGGCAACCGCGAAGCCGATTTCCATCGTCGCGGGGCCGGTGGCGGCGGGCGTCTCGACCGCCGCCACCGTGTTGGCGGGCAGGCGGGACGCCCGCCCCACCGCACCGAAGAATTGACGATGGCCGGACTTTGCGTCTGCCCTTGCGCTCCCCCGGCCGTCCGCATTCTGTTACCATGACCGCGTTGCGCCTGCACGTCCGCGGGAGGATTCCTGATGCGAACCGGGGAAGCGCCGTGAAACCAGTCCGCCGCCGCGCCGCGGCCACCGCCGCGCTGAACCGGCGCAAAGTGGGCCACCTGGACGCGTGCCTGAGCGACGGAGTGGACTTGCGCCAGGACAGCTTTGCCCCGTGGAAGCTGGCCTATCGGGCGCTGCCGGAACTGGCGCTGGAACAGGTATCGACGGAAACGGAGTTCGCGGGCCGGGTCATCGCGGCACCGCTCATCATCTCCTGCATGACCGGAGGGGTGGGCAAGCGCTTCCGCCGGCTCAATCGCAACCTGGCCAAGGGGGCGCAAGCCCTGCGTATCCCCGTGGGGCTGGGGTCCATGA
>JBGPEV010000460.1:0-3367 GCA_041482995.1 bacterium
GTGCCGCCCTCCTGCGGAGCGGCGGTGGACTCCGGCGCTTTGCTCCGGCCGCCGCGGCCCCGGCGCCGTTTGTGCCGGGCCGGGCGGGCCGTATCGATCCCGGAGGCCTGAGCCGGCAAACCTTCCTGCGGCGCGCCGGCCATTGCATCGCCGGGCGGCGCTTCGTCCGCGTACTCACCTGCCGGTTCCACGCCGTCGGCGGGCGCCGCGAACTCCTTCGGCAGCACGCGGCGGCCGACCTGTTCCTGCACTTCGGACGGTGGCGGCAAGGGCACGGTGTCCGTGACCCCCGGCTGGCTGCTGTCGAAGAGCAAGCCCGATGCCACGGTGGACGCCGTCGCCTTGAAGGGGCTGGTCCGGCGGCGCTCGTCGGGCGGCGGGGGCGCAACCTCGGGATGCGTCACGCGGTGAGTGCTGGCGAAGATCTCGGTGGCACTGCTTTGCCGCCCATTGCCCCCGGGCGCACCGGTCGGGGCGACGGGCTCGCTCCGCTCGCGCTTGCGGGGTTCCCGGTGACGACGCGGCGGCGCGGGCGCCTCCTCGGCGGCCGCCGGCTGGCGCACGCTCTCGTGTTCCTCCACCTCGTCCTCAATCTGCTCAACCTCGGCGGCCTCCACGGCCTCCTCCTCCACCTCCAAGGGCTCAACGCCGTAGGGCCGGTCATGGGCGCCCGTCTCGACGTCGATGATTTCCAGTTGCTCCTCTTCCGAGCCCGGCAGCGCGGCCAACGGCGCTTCCGCCTCCTCCACCCCGCCCCGACCCCGGCCCCGGCGGCGGCGGCGGCGGCGGCGCCCTCCCGCTTCCGCCGATTCTCCCGCCGCTTCGGCGGTCGCGCGTTCGGCGACGGGAGCCGGCGCTTCGGCTTCCGCTTCGGCGGCGGCTTTGCTGCCGGTGCCGCCGATCTGCACCGGTTGGCCGGGCTGCAGCGCCGGATCGCCAAACAGATGGACGTGAATCTCGAACTCCAACTCCAGGTCGCGCAAGCTCTCGCGCTTTTGGTTGAGCAGGAAGTTCGCCAGTTCCAGCGGCAGGTCGGCGCGCACCTCCGTGTATTTGCCCAAAGCGGCGATGGAGCGGATTTTCCGCAAGACGCTGTTCGCGCTCGCTTGCACCGTGGGAATGTGGCCGGTGCCGGTGCAGACCGGGCAGCGGGTGCGCAGCCCCAGGGAAAGCTCCATGTCGATGCGCTGGCGGCTCAATTCCAGCAGTCCGAACTGGGAGATGGTGCCGACGGTCGTGCGCGCCTTGTCCCGCTTCAGGGCATCGGCCAGGGCATGCTGCACCTTGGCGCGGTTCTTGGCCTGGAACATGTCGATGAAGTCCACCACGATCAACCCGCCCAGGTTGCGCAGGCGCAGTTGGCGCGCCACCTCTTCCGCCGCCTCCAGGTTGGTGCGCAGCGCGGTATCCTCGATGTCCGATTCCTGGTTGGACTTGCCCGAGTTCACGTCGATCGCCACCATCGCCTCGGTGGGCTCGATCACGATCCCGCCTCCCGACTTGAGCGGCACGCGGCTGGAACCGAGCGCCTCGAGTTGGTCTTCCACGCTGTGGGCCGAGAAGAGCGACATGTCGCCCACGTACAGCCGCAGGCGCTTCTGGTACTTGGGCAATTGGGATTTGAAGTAGCCCAGCGCCTCTTGATAGGCCTCGGGCGAATCGACCCAGACTTCCTCGATGTGCTCCGTGAAGTAATCCCGCAGCACGCGCACGATACTGCCCGGCTCCTGATGGATCAGCCCGGGTTTCTTGTTGGCGGCGAAGCGCTCTTGGATCAGCTTCCATTCCTTCTTCAGCGCCGCCAGGTCGCGCTTGAGATCGGCCGCCGGCCGGTCGATCCCGGCGGTGCGGATGATTACTCCGCCCGGATCGTCCTCGCCCAGCAGGCTGTTGAGGATGTCGCGCAAGGCGTGGCGCTTGTCGCTGTCCTCGATCTTGCGGGATACACCGGAGCGCTCGCTGTTGGGGGTATAGACCAGATAGCGGCCGGGCAGCCCGATGAACGTGGTGAGGGCGGCGCCTTTTTCGCGCATCCCTTCCTTCAACACCTGCACCGTCACCGCCTGACCGGCGCGCACCACCGACTGGATGCGCGGCCGCCCGCGGTCGCCCCCGGCGCCCTTGAAGACGGACGGGTTGATGTCGCTGCTGGAAAGGAATCCGTTGCGCTTCTCGCCGTAGTCGACGAACGCGGCCTGGAAGGCCGGGTTCACCTTCACGACGGTGCCCTTGTAGATATTGCCTACCGTGCGCTCCCGGGTGGTCTGTTGATAGTGCAGTCCAACGAGGAGTCCATCTTCGGTCAACGCGATGCGGGTTTCGTCCTCATGCACGTTGATCAGCATCTTCTGTTTGCCCATGCGGCAATCGATCTCCAAAAAATCCAGCGGCAATCAAAGAGGAGCGCCGATACGCCGCCGCTCAGGCGGAAGTGCGCATCCCACGGGAACGCGGGGGGAAGCCCCGTTCGGAAAAGGCTGCTGCGGGAGAGTGGGTGCGGGATCGCCCCGGCGCCGGCGCTGGGCCGACACCCCCCGGCAGTGCCGTGGGGGCGCCCCATGCATTGACAGGGGCGCGGGTGACTCCCGCCCGCGACGGGCGGCGAATCTTCATTCGCCGGCTTCCGCCGCCGCGCGCGCAGGTGCGGCGGTTCTACCGCTCGCTGCGCGCCAAATCCGCGTGCCCGGGCGCCCCCTTCGCAATCGGGGCCCCCAGCCTTGATCCTTTGCCGCGGCAGACCGCTCAGGTCGTGCCGCCGCGTTCATCCGTGCCGCGCACCATCCCTAGTCCGTCGGCACTCCATGGAGCCAGCGTCTTCACGGTCCGCGGTGCCCTGCAATTAGCAATCGACCGTCTCGCCCCCGGGCGCCCAGCGGCGCCACACATCGGGGAATCGGCGGCCCGCTGCCTGCGGGGTTGCACCGTTGCTCCGGTCCATCACCCTGCCAAACAGGACCCCGCCCCATGACGGTCAACCGACCGTCCGCTCATCTTGCGATGGTGAGTCTTGAACGAAACCGCTAGCGAGATCAAACGGGCAGGAAGAAAGGGTGCCCGGCGCCGCAAAACAGGGGCGCCTCAGGCGATGGTCCGCGGGAAGATCGCTCTCCGGGGTTTAAGGTCGCCGCCCCGGCCTCCTTGGGCCCAGGCTGAACGACCAATGAATTAGCTTACGGGAGAACGTTTGCCAATGTCAATGGACAGCCTTGTCCAATGTGAGATGAGTCTGAACGAGGCGCGTGATTCCGACGTGAGATGAGTCTGAAAATGGGGACGGATCGGGCATCGTGAAAGGATGCTGACCGTCATGACGACACGAATCCAGGGCATGGAGCAGATGCGTGCCTTCCTGGAGGGCACAGGCGAA
>JBGPEV010000461.1:0-3362 GCA_041482995.1 bacterium
CGGCATCGTCGGTTTTCTCAAAACGCGGTTCGCGGTTTCCCGGCCATGAGCCTGCTCACCGTGCGCGGGCTGCGCAAGGCCTTCGGCGGCATCGAGGCGGTGCGCGGGGTGAGCTTCGAGGTGGGCGCGGGCGCGGTCGTCGCCATGATCGGCCCGAACGGCGCCGGCAAGACCACCTGTTTCAACATGCTCGGCGGCCAGTTGCGGCCCGACGGCGGAAGCATCGTCTTCCGGGGACGCGAACTGGCGGGGCTGCCGGCGAGGAAGATCTGGCGCCTCGGCGTCGGCCGCACCTTCCAGGTGCCGGCCGCGTTCGAGAACATGACCCTGCTGGACAACGTGACGGTCGGCGCGTTCCTGCGCCACCCCCACCGCAGCGCCGCCCGCGAGCGGGCATGGGAGGTGCTGGAGTTCACCGGCCTGAAGGGCCTGGCCGAGCAGCCGGCCAAGACCCTGGGCACGCCGGGCCGCAAGCGCCTGGAGATCGCCCGCGCGCTGGCGACGGAGCCGCGCCTGCTGCTGCTCGATGAAGCCCTGGCGGGCCTGACGCCGGCCGAGATCCAGACCGCGATTGCCCTGGTGCGGCGCATCCACGGCCGCGGCATCACCCTGGTGATCGTGGAACACATCATGGAAGTGATCATGAACCTGGCACAGCGGGTGATCGTGTTCAACCAGGGCCGCATCATCGCCCAGGGGCTGCCCCAGGACGTGGTGCGGAACCCGGAGGTGATCGCCGCCTATCTGGGCCACACCCAACGCCCCACCGACTGAGCCGCCGGAATCGCCCATGGACGAGTTGATCGTGCAGCACTTGCAGGTGCACTACGGCGATCTGGTCGGCGTGGCCGACGTCTCGCTGCGCGTGCCCCAGGGCAAGGTGGTGGCGCTGCTGGGCTCCAACGGCGCGGGCAAGACCAGCACGCTCAGCGCCATCGTGGGTCTCGTGCGCTCGACGGGCGGCAGGATCGAGTGGCGGGGCGAGTCCATCGGCAGCCTGCCGGCCTACGCCACCATCACGCGCGGCCTGACGCTCTCGCCCGAGGGCTGGCGCCTGTTCGCGGCGCAGTCGGTGGAGCAGAATCTGCGCCTGGGCGCCTTGCCGCTCGTCCCGCGCAGCCGCGTTCCGGCGCGCTTGGAGCAAATCTACGGCTTCTTCCCCCGCCTGGCGGAACGGCGCAAGCAGCGGGCCGGCACCCTGAGCGGCGGCGAGCGGCAGATGCTGGCGCTGGGCCGCGCCCTGATGAGCGAGCCGCGCCTGCTGCTGCTCGACGAGCCCAGCCTGGGCCTGGCACCGGCCATCGTCGAATCGCTCTACGAGTCCCTGCGCATGCTGCACCGGCAGGGGTTGACCCTGCTGCTGGCCGAGCAGTCCGTCGCCCTGGCGCTGGAGTTCGCGGACTACGCCTATGTGTTGCAGACCGGCCGCACCGTGCTGGAAGGCCCGGCGCAGGAGCTGCAGCGCAACCCGCAGGTGCAGGCGATCTACCTCGGCATCAGCGCTTAACTACGGTTCCGGGTTTCGGGTTTCGGGTTCCTGGGTGAACGGCCTCCCGCCCGTCAGTCCGCCGCGTGGGGGAGGCAGTTTGGAATTTCGCCGATTGCTGAGTCGTCCCTGTGGGTTGGGTTTGCGGCAAGGGGGATGGGCGGCGATCGAGGTTCGTGCGTGGGCGCGCAGCACGGCGCTGCGGGCGCCTCCGGCAAGCCTACGGCGCTGGCTCCTACACTTTCCGCCACAGGGTCTACCGACTCTGCAAGCGCCGGACGGTTTGTATTTTCGCCGATTGCGGCGTCATTCGAGTGGGTTGCGGGAATGGGGGAGGGCGGTGGGTGAGGTTCGCTTGGGCTGGGCGCGCAGCAGCGCGCCCCTACACCTTCCTCGGGTACGAGGCTCACAGGGACGTTGACTGGGATGGGTAGGGGCGCGTTGCTACGCGCCCTGCGAGCGTCCGGCACGCCTCCAGTGCTCACCTCGGGTTCCGCCGCCGCTGGATTCTCGTGCTCCGCCCGCAGGCCCTTGCGGCGGAGGTCTTGCAGCAGGCGCAGGCGGGATTCGGCGCGCAGGTAGGTGCGCGTGAAGTGCGCCTCGACGCGGTACAGACGGGTCAGGGCCTGACCATCGACGCAATCGTTGAGGAACCCATAGGTGCCGTGGGGGTCCTCCGCCTTCAAGTCGCGCTTCCAGTGGCCGTAAATGCCGGTCTCCTGCCGCCACAGGCGGCGCAGCCTCCACTGGCTCATGACGATTACCTCCACCTGGTCGTGCTCGGGGCGATCGTGGGGCTGCAACGCCGCCAGCATCTCAGCGCGGTAGGCATCCAGGCCGGCGGCGGACTCGCCGTCAATCACGGCTTGCTGGCTGGTGAGGCCGTGGGTGAGGCCGTTGGGGGAGCCGGCGCGGCTCGGCATGTGTGCGGCAATGGGAGGCGGCGCTGGCTGAGGTTCGTCCGCGGGCGCGTAGCAACGCGCCCCTACAAGGTCCGTGGTCGTGCGAATGGCCGAGCCAATGGGGTTGGCGGGTAGGGGCGCGTTGCTACGCGCCCCAAGCGCTTCGGGCGAATCGGAGACGGTGACGCGCACTTGCGGGTCGACGCAGGACAGGGCGGATGCGGACATGGCGGTGCTCCATTCGGGTGGAGACGTGCGATCGGATCGCTATTCAAAATTGTCCCGTGGAATGGAGCACCGGTCGAGCGACAAGATCGGACAAATTCGGACAGAAGCGGACAGAACGGCGAACCGCACCCCACCCGGGCTGTGTTTCTGGCGCCCCGAACTGCACCCTTCGCGGAGTTCACCCTTGAGCGCAGCGAAGGGCTCGAGGGCAGGCTCTCACCCGGGCTGTGTTTCTGGCGCCTTCGGCGCATTTTTTGACCCGCCCTCTCCGCAAACGGAGAGGGCAACTGCGAACTGCTCACGGACGTGCACGCGCGCGGAAGTTGGTGGCGGCGATGGTTGCGATTTGTCCGCGGGCGCAGGGGCTCGGGCGCGGGCGTTACCCCGCCAGCATCTTCTTCAGCAGATCATTCACCACACCCGGGTTGGCCTTGCCCTGGCTGGCCTTCATGACCTGGCCCACGAAGAAGCCGAACACCTTGTCCTTGCCGGAGCGGTATTGCTCCACCTGGCCGGGGTTGTCGGCCATCACCTTCGCGATGAGCTTCACCAGCGCGCCCGAGTCCGAGACCTGAGTCAGCCCAACAACCTGCACCATCGCCGACGGGTACTTGCCTCTCTCGTACATGGCGGCGAAGACCTGCTTGCCCATGGCGCCGCTCAGCTCGCCCGCGTCAATGCGGCGCACCATGTCGGCCAGGTCGGCGGGGGTGAACTTGAGGTCGCCGACCGTGCTCTTCTCCTCA
>JBGPEV010000462.1:0-3360 GCA_041482995.1 bacterium
CAAAGGTGGAGACCAGCCGCTCGCGCGCCTTCTTGTCCGGCACGCAGTTGTAGATCGGGTCATAGGGCAGCAGCGGGTCGCCCGGAAAGTACATCTGCGTCACCAGCCGGGTGGCCAGGCCCGTGCCGAACAACGAGAGATGGATGTGCTTGGGCCGCCAGGCGTTGGGATGGTTGGGCCAGGGGTAGGCGCCGGGCTCGATGGTGACGAAGCGGTAGCGGCCCTCCTGGTCGGTGACGCAGCGCCCCGCCCCGCCGAAGTTGGGGTCCAGCGGCGCGTTGTGGCGGTCGGCATCGTGGTGATAGCGCCCCGCCGCGTTGCACTGCCAGACCTCGATGATGGCGTCGCGGATGGGGCTGCCGTCCGCATCGGTCACGCGGCCGGAAACGGCGATGCGCTGGCCGATCGGCTCGCCGGGCCGGCCCTGGGTCAGGTCGAATTCCCGCGGCCCCACGCCTTCGTGGCCGTAGGTCGGGCCGGTGATCTCCGACAGCGTGTGGGGCAGCCTGATGAAGTCCTGGCTGGGCGCGCGCCGCAGGGTGGATTTGTAGCCGGGGTGCAGGTAGGGCGCCTCTTGCGCGGCCCGCTGGCGCCGGTAGCCCGGAAGCTTGGCCATGCTCTGGGGATTCCTCCGTGGGTGAAGCTGCCGGCGCCTCGCGCCAGCGTTCGGTATTGGCGCGCGCCGCCGCAGGGCGACGCAACCGGGGCGCATCCTAACCCCACCCGGCGGGTCTTGTCGAATGCCCGCGGAGCCTCCTGACCCCCTCCTGTCCAACCCCCGCCTGTGCGGCCGGCGCCTTCCGCAAGCGTGCGGCGCTGTACGGAGCAAGGAGCGGAGGGGGTGGGCACGGCAGCGCGAGCGGTGGATGCTCCGCCGGTCAGCCGTCACCCGCCTGGCCCGGGCCATCCCCCGTCTTGCCGGCACCTTCCGCGGGCGGGGCGTGGGCGGAGAACTCCTTCAGGCGCGCCATCGCGCGGCCATAGACCGAGCGCGCCGGGAAGGCGCCGTCCGCCTGGAGTTCGCCCGCGGGCACGCCGGTGATGACGGTGAGGCCCTCCTCGATGCGGCGCACCGGGTAGATGCTGAACCGGCCGTCGCCTACCGCGGCGATGATCTCGTCGCTCAGCAGCAAGTTGACGCGGTTGACGGCGGGCAGGATCACGCCCGCGCCGGGCGGAAAGCCGCGGTCCTTCATGAAGTGGAAGAAGCCGGTCACCTTCTCGTTCACGCCGCCGATGGGCTGAATTTCCCCGTGCTGATTCATGGAGCCCGTCACCGCGATGCACTGCTGGATCGGCACCTGGGCGATCGTGGAGAGGATCGCGAAGAACTCCGCCGCGGTCGCGGAATCCCCCTCGATGCCGCCGTAGTTCTGCTCGAAGCACACCGAAACCGACAGGGCGAGCGGTTCCTTCCCGGCGAAGAGCTTGCCCAGGTAGCCGTTGAGGATCAGCAATCCCTTGGTGTGGGTGGGACCGGAGAGTTCCGCCTCGCGCTCGATGTTGATGATGCCCCGCCGCCCGGCATAGGCCTGGGCCGTGATGCGCGTGGGGATGCCGAAGCTGACCCGCCCCACCTGATAGACGGCCAGCCCGTTCACCTGGCCCACTTTGGCGCCCGCGAAGTCCAGCAGGATCGTGCCTTCGCGGATTTCCCGCTCCACCAGTTCCTCGATCCTGGCGTGGCGCTCGTGCCTCTGCCGCAGCGCCCGTTCCACCAGATCGCGTGTCAGCGCGGTCTTTTGGTCCCGGCGCGCCAGTTGGTCCGCCTCGATCAGGATGTCCAGCAGTTCGTTGACCTGGCCCGAGAGCCGGTTCTGGTGGGCCACCTTGCGGCTCGATTCCTCGATCACCCGGGCCACCGCGCCGTCGGTGAGGGGCAGCAACTCGTGCCGCTGCGCATGAAAGGTCAGGTAGCGCACCATGGCCCCGGTGACGTCGTCCGTCCGTTCCAGGGTCGGCGAGAAGTCCGCGTGGATCTTGAACAGGCCGGCGAACTCGTCGTCCACCGTGTGCATGAGCTGGATCAGGTAGTCGTCGCCCACCACGATCACCTTGGTGTTCACCCGCACCGGATCGGGCTCCAGGTAGGCGCCGCTGCGCAGGCCCAATTCGGTGAACTGGTCGCGCAGGGTGATTTGCTCCGCGCGCAAGGCGCGCTTGAGCGCCGCATAAGCCATCGGGTATTGGAGCAGATCCACCGCCTGCACGATCAGGTAGCCGCCCGAGGCCTGCAACAGGCTGCCCGCGCGAATTTGCGTGAAGTCCGACTTCAGCACGCCGTGTTCCTCGATGAAGTCCACGCCCCCGATCAGGTTGTTGAAGCTGGGGTTGATCTCGACGATCACCGGCGCGGATTCGGCCCCGCCGCGCTGCACGATTACGTTCACCTTGCAGTTGCGGGCGAAGTGCTGGCGCATCACCTGCAGTTCCACGCCGCCGAAGGGCTGCAGCCCGGAGGATTCGGAAAGGAACAGGAAGCGCTTGTCGACCAGTTCCTCCTCCAGCGCGGTCAAGAACTCCACGACGCGGGGCTGATCCTCGATCCGCTGGCGGATGCCGGCGATGTGGCTGTGCACGAGCTGGCGCACCGATTTGGAGAGGAACTCCTCCACGGCGTCGCGGCGCTCCTTTTCCAGTTCCATCACCTTGGGATTGAGTTCCGCCATCCGGTTGAACACCACGCGGCGTTGCTTGTCGATCTGCTCGCGCTCCTCGACTCCCAGGCCGATGAACTGCTCGTGGGTCATGGGCTTGCCGTCCTTCAGGGGGATCATGTTCACCCCCTGGGGCGTCGTCTGCACGAAGATGCCGTTCTCCTGCGCCACCTGTTCGATCTGCCGCGTGATCTCCTGGATGCGCTGCTCGAACATCTCGGCGATCTGCTGGATCACGGCTTTCACCGAGGGCTGCTCCAACAGGTTGGGAATCTGCTTGTCCAGCGTCTTGAGCAGTTCGTCCACCAGGCGGTTGAGCTGGGTCCCGCTCCCCGGCAGCAGGTAGAGCACCGCCGGCCGGTGGGGATCGGCGAAGTTGGGAACGAAGCAGATGTCCCGCCCGGGCGGTTCGGTCTTGGCGCGCGCCCGGCACAGTTGCTCGACGAGGGTGGTCTTTCCGCTGCGGGAGACGCCGGAGACCGTGATGTTGAAGTAGGGCTTCTTGAGGGCCAGGCCGAACTCGACCGCGTCGATGGCGCGGGTCTGACCGGGCAGGATCGGCGGCCCATCCGCCGCGGCACTTACGGCCGGGCGGACTTCCTCGTCCCCGCAGCGGCAGGTCAACTCTTCTGGCTTCAGCTTCACGAATTCCATGACGCGTTCCTGCCCGGTAACATTAGAAGGGCGGGCCACCCTGGCAGGG
>JBGPEV010000463.1:0-3357 GCA_041482995.1 bacterium
GAGGGGCGGCGCCAGTTTGAAGCCTGGCCGGTACCCGCGTCACGGCGCGGGGACGGGCACGGAGGACCGTCCTACCGGCGGATGGGGATGACGCGTGCCTAGGCGGCGTGCAGCGCCATCTGCAGATTGCCCTGGCCGTCGAAGCGCAGGGGCATGGCACCGCCGAGGATCTCGAATCGCTCGGGCTGCTTGCGCACCAGGTCCAGCAGCGGCTCGGAGACCTGGATGTGTTCGATGTCCAGGGTGTTCCGGATGCGCACGATCTTCACATCCTGGGGCTTCACCCGCACCACCGTCTTCACGGCGAGCTGGATCGTCTCCTGCTCGGTGTTCATGATGACGGGAATGTTGGCTCCGTCCAGGAAGGTCGCCGTGATGCAGTTTGCGTAGGTCGGCCCCAGGTCGATCTCCCGATAGAGCCGCATCGTGATCACATCGGCCAGGCCCACGCCGGTGGCGTTGCCGTGGGTTTCCGGGGTGAGGCCCAGCACGGCGATCTTCTTCACCTTGGGCTTCATGTTCCATTCGATGTCCCGGTTGTTGCGCCCGGTGATGTTGGGATCGAAGCCCGATCCGGAGATGTTCTTGCCCATCTCGTCGATGATCAGCACGTCGATCTCGTCGAAGTACAGGCGCGCCATCATCTCCTTGGCGGTGGCCTGCAGTTCGGCCTCGCGCTTGAACAGGGACTCGGCGGGGATCGCCTCCAGCAGCGCCGTCTGTTCGCGGGCGTTCTCCACCATGCCGACGCCGAAGAGGAAGTTCTTTTTCTCCATGATCAGCCGGGCTGCCTTGGGCAGGATCTCGCCGAAGTGGTCCATGCCGTGGGTGTGCAGCGTGGTGGCGCCCATGATCTTGCCCATCCCGATCGTCATCATCTTGACGATCCCGCTCTCGATCGGCGCGCGGAAGTTGGTATGGGGTTTGATGCGGTTGAGCAGCACCACGCCGTCCGCCCCGGCGGCGTTCTTGTCCATGTAGACCGGGGTGCCATCGCCCAGGCGGCCCAACTCCACGGTGTCCATGGAGGAGCGCACGGGGCAGCCCACCTTGGCCTCGGTGATGCCGTAGCCCGCCAGCAGCGCCGCCTGCGCCTCCGCGGTGCCTCCGCCGTGGCTGCCCATGGCGGGGAAGATGAACGGCTTGGCGCCCAGGGCCATCAGTTGCGCGACCACCGCCGCGGCCGCTTCGCCCACGTTGGCCACGCCGCGGCTGCCGCACCCGACGGCGATGGTCTGCCCGGCCTTCACCTTGGCCCGCACCTCCGGCCGCTTGAATTGCTCGGCCACGGCCCGGGTCACGCTGTCGAGCGTGACGGTCTGGAACTTCTGGCGCACGTTCACCATGCGCGGCAGCGGGATATCGAGCCCACCCGCGATGTTCGTTTCGATCCGATCCCCGATCATGGCCGCCCCCTCTCGAAGTCTGCCGCCCGCTCCCGCCCCCCGCCGACTTGGGGCATGGAACGCGCGGCGCCGCTCTGGCGTCTTGCCGTGAATCCTCCCGTCAATCGCGAGGCCAGGGTAGGTCCATCGCCATCAAAGGGCAAGGGCGCAGGGCGCGGCGGCGGGGCCGCCCAGCCCCTGCGGCGGTACCGGCGCGGCCTGGACAGGTGGGCAGCCAACCATCGTCCGCCTCGGCGGAAAAGCGCCGCTAGTGAATCCGCCGCCGGTTGGCTATAGTGCAAGTCCTCAATGATTCGTAGGGCCGCGCACGCGGCGTGAACCCGCACCTGCGACCAGCAATGGCCGACCGGCAAGCGCTTTTTGTCAGCTACGACCACGGCCTGGACGACTATTGGCTCGTCCGGTTCAACGATCTGTTCCATGAGGCGTTCGACATCCACAGTGCCCGCACCGTGGATGTGGAGCCGGAGGACAGCGCGCAGTACATTCGCGACCTGATCCAGGGCGGCTACATCGTGGACGGCACCGTGCTGGTGGTGCTGCTGGGGGCGCGCACCTTCGCCCGCAAGATCGTGGACTGGGAAATCGCCGCCGCGCTGGAGACCAAACCCACACGGGCCTCGGGCGTCCTCGGCCTGAGGCTGCCGATGCATCCCGACTTCGGCAAGCCGACCGTCATGCCCTCCCGCGTGCCCGCCCGGCTTGCGGACAACGTGAAATCCGGATTCTGCGCCGTGCGCGACTGGACGGAACTCTCCTCGCAATTGCAGATGTGGGTCAACGACGCGATGCGCAACGCCGCGAAAAAAACCCATCTGGTGGAAAACACCGCGGACCCGCTCAAGCGCGACATCCTGCGGTAGCTCTCGATTGAGAATGGCCCTGCCGTGTGGAGACCGCCTGCAATTCCTCTCCCGCGCGCAGCTCGCCCTCCCGTCCCACCCTGCGGGGAAGGACGCGGGTCGCCCGTTTCACTGGCAACTCGAGTTGTTCAGCCCCCCACCGGGTGGGGGGATTGGGGGGAGTCCGCCCCCTGGGCCTTCGGCCCTGTCCCCCTCCACCTTGTGGAGGGGGATAACCGCCGGGAGTTCTTCGCAAGATTGGCACGAGACAACCCCCACAGGTTGGGGGTTTGGGGGGAAGCGGAACGCGACACGCGCCTACAGCGCCTTGCAACCTGCCGGGGCGGCGCCTACGGCGCCTTGCAGCCCACTGGGGCGGCGCCTACGGCGCCTTGCCCGTGGGATCGGGCTTGATGCGCACGTGGCCCGGTTGCGCAGCCACGCGCGCGAGCCAGTCCCGCACGGCGGGGCCGATGCGGTAGCCGACGGGTTCCGCGCCGTGGGAGTAGGCGTAGAGCGCGATGTCCGCGATGCTGAACGTATCCACGAAAAACTCCCGGCCGGTCAGGTGGCGCTCCATCACGTCCAGCGCCGCCTGGCCGCGGGTCTTCCAGCGCTCGATGTCTTCCGGGCGGCAGCGCTCCAGTCCGCCCCAATAGGTCCAGAACTTCAGCACCGCCACGTAGGGCTCATGGCTGTATTGCTCGAAGAACATCCACTGCATCGCCTGCGCGCGCCCCAGCCGCGTGGACGGCAAGTAGCGCGTGCCGTCCGACAGGTAGTACAGAATCGCGTTGGACTCCGGCAGCACGCTTCCATCGTTCAATTGCAGCACGGGAATGCGGCCATTGGGATTGATCGCCAGGAACTCCGGCCGGCGCGTCTCCGAGGGCGCCGCCAGGATGTCCAACTCCTTCGTCTCGTAGCGGTGCCCCAGCAGCGACAGCAGCAGGTGCACCTTGTAGGCGTTGCCGGACGGAATGTTGGAATCGTAGAGGCGCATGGGGGGAGAATACTCCGTGGTTCGCGGCGGGGCCAGTAGGGGCGCAAGGCGGCCACAATGTCCGGATTGCGCTGCATTGGCATGAATGTTGGCACATTCGCCGGGC
>JBGPEV010000464.1:0-3356 GCA_041482995.1 bacterium
ATAGAGAAATCATAAGTGATTTCAGCTCCTGCATCAGCGTCCGCGGGCTTGAAGGCTTCCCAGACAAAGGTGGGTTTTGTGGTGTCAACGACATCCCCCGTGACTACATTCTTGCCGACCGGCTTGACGAGAGTCACTCCGGAATTCCAACTGATGCACCCACCCAGAAGCACGCTTGCCGCAAAGGCCGCCGCTGCCAATCTCAGGATTGAGAGCATGGAGGCATCCTTTTATTGAACTTGCGTGAACGCATATTCCCCTGATCGACTGCCGATACCAATCGGACTGTTCCTGTTACGGTCCGTACCACGGGTTTTGAATAAAAGGCAACTTAACTTCGATTTCGCTTCCGCCCCCATCGAGGGGGCGCGGGGCCTGATCGCCGCGTTCACTTCAACCGGCTGAGCAGCCCGTCGAGCGCGAACTCCGGGCTGTTGGCGAAGTCCTTCAGCGCCTGTGCCTTCTCCCGCACGGCCACGCATGCCCGCGCCAGCCGGTCCAGCGCGGCTTGCCCCGCAATCGCCGAGGAATTGAGAATCGCCCGGGCTCTGCGTATGCTCTCCGTCGACGGTTTCTGTCGCAGGTGCCAGCCGATCCGCCGGCAGTGGGGGTCCCCGTCCGGATCCGTCGCGGAAATGCCCGTGTGGGAAGTCCTGTTTTGTTCCGACGTGCTGAGGGTGGAGCGGCAACGCAATGACCGGGGGTGGATCGTGTGCGCCGAGTTCCTGCGCGAGAGCGCCATCGACCTCGCCTTCGTGCCCGATCCCGGGCACGTCTGGAGCGCGGACGATCCGGACTTGATGGACGGCGGTGGATTCTTCATGAGCGGCCCGTGGAAGACCCCGCGGGCTGGCTGCATCTGACGGTGCGGGAATCTCCCCCATCGCTGGCATTGACCTTTATGCCCAACTGACGGCGGATGCTCGCCATGGCACCACGTCCGGCCAAGGTTCCGCGCAGGCGCAAGACCGCCGGAGGCCAAGCGGCCAACCTCCCCCCGCCGCGCGCGGCAGACGAGCGCGGCGTGCACCTGACCCACGTGGCCGAGCCGTTCGACGCCGGGCGGGTGGACCGTGTGGTGCGCCGCTTGACCGACCTCTCCCACGCAATCGTGCGCGGCCTGATCGACGCGGGGGGAGTGACGGTCAACGGCGACCCCTGCGGCGACGGCGCCCGGCAACTGGCCGCGGGCGACCGGGTGGACATTCGCTACGAGCCCGGGCGGCGCTACCGGGAGCGGGCGGCCCCCCGCGCGGAGCACGGGTACACGATCGTCTACGAGGATCCGCACCTGCTGGTGGTGGACAAGGCGTCAGGCGTGCTGACCGTGCCCACGGAACGGGACGAACGCTCGGCGCTGGTGCATGCGCTGGGGCGCTACCTGAGCCGCAGCCAGCGCATCACGCGCCGCGTCTCCGTCGTGCACCGCCTGGACCGGGACACCTCCGGGCTGCTCGTCTTCGCCAAGCGGCGGCAGGTGGCGGAGGCGTTGAAGAACCAGTTCCGCGCCCGCAAGCCGGAACGGGAATACTACGCCCTGGTGGCAGGGGTCTTGCCGCAGGCCAAGGGATCGTTCTCCACCTATCTGGCGACGGACCCGTCGCTCAACCAGTTCTCCACGGCGCACCCGGAGCGCGGCAAGTTGGCGGTGACCCACTACGAAGTGGTGCGCACCGTGCCGGGCGCCACGCTGGTGCGCATCCACCTGGAGACGGGGCGCCGCAACCAGATCCGCGTGCACTTCTCGGAGATCGGCCATCCCGTGTTGGGCGACGTGCGCTACCGGCCCGATGAGGCGCGCCACCGGGCCTGGAAGGTGCGCCGTCTGGCGCTGCATGCGGCGGCCCTGGGCTTCACCCATCCGGAGACCGAGCTTCAATTGCGCTTCGAATCGCCCCTGCCGGCGGACTTCACGGACTTCCTCTCGGCGGCGTCGCAAACCTCGCCCGCCCGCTGAGCGGCCGGGCGGCCCCGCAATCCCAGGGCCGGGCAGGCTGCGCCGGCGGGGCGCGATCCGTGGCGCGCACCCGCCGCGGGCCCTGCGCGCGCCGGAGCAGCCGTTCAGCGCAAGGCGAACCCGTGGCGCTGGAGAAACTCGCGGAAGGCCGCCCGCTCCGGCAGGGAAAGTTGGCGCGCCACGTTCTCCGACCAGGCGCACGCCGCGCTCACTCCGTAGGGGTCCACGTTCTTCTGCTTGGCCGGTGGAATGGGCCGCACGCCGTCGTAGCGGGCCACGCGGGTTTCCAACTCGCGATCGTCGTAGGCGTCGGTGTGTACGACCAAGGCTTGTGGGAGGCGCGGAGTGACCTCCCCCGCCTCGGACGGATAGCCCACGCACAGGCCCGCCACCAGCGCCGCGATCTTGCCGCGCAGCGCCCGGTCGCGGACCCGGATCACCGAGTATTGCTGCAGGTCGGACTTCGATGCCGAGGACTGCATGCACGCGAACAGGGCCTGCATGAGCGGTTCGGGCACCGGAGCGCCGGTGAACTTGCGGTGCGTTCTGCGGGAGAGCATCCGCACCAGCCCCTCGGCCGGCGCCACGTCGGCGCCCAGACCCACGGCCATGCCGTACCGCCGGTCGATCCATTGGGAGACCGTCGCCGTCATCTGCCCTCCAGCGCATGCGTGCATCCCGCGCCGGGGAGTCCGGCGCTCCACCCCTGGCCCCTGCGCGGGCCGGGACCCCGGGGCATCCTAGCACGGGCCAAGGCCCAGGGCCGTGGTCCGGTGGGGTGGGCGTCCCGCCCGCCGGAGGCGACGTGGCGGGCGAGACGGCCGCCCCACCGACTCGGGGAGCATGGTCAATCGACTTCGCGGGCGCCCTGGGGTTCTTGCCCGCGGCCATTCACGATCCGGGCGGAACGCGCTAAGTTGACGAAGGTTCCCACATTTCCGCCCAACGCCGTGCCGCTGAATCGCTTGCAGACCCCCGCCCGCATGATCCCTGGCCGTCACCCCCGCATCGGCATTTGGCTCATCGCCGCGCCCTTTGCCGCGGGGATGGTGGCGATATCCTGGGTGGACTACGCCTGGACGGTGCACCTGACCACGGTGCGCATTCCCGTCTTCGTCGACGTCATGCGCCGCACCGTGTTTGAGGGCGACGGCCTCGGGGGGAGCGATGCCTCGATCCTGCTGTTCCTCGGCGTGATCGTGCTCTATCTGCGTGCCTACGGCGCACGGGCCGGCGCGCGGCTGGTGGCGTGGCGGCCCACCCTGGGCTTCCTGCTCACGAGCGCACTGGCGGCCGGGTTGGGGGCGGTGCACGCCGTGAAGTGGGGGCTGGGCCGGGCGCGCCCGTGGAGCGTGCTGGGCCGCGAGCACCTGCCCTATTCCGAGTGGTACCAGGTGGG
>JBGPEV010000465.1:0-3351 GCA_041482995.1 bacterium
ATGCGCGTGGAGGACAGGATGCGTCCGGGCCGCATCACCCGGCCCGTCGCGATGAACCGCGTGCCCCGGCCCGGCCGCAGGAAATCCACCCGCATGTCCACCGTGCCCATGCCGTAGAACGGGGCGTCGTCCTTGAAGCTCGCCTGCACCGCCGCGCCCCCGGCCACGTCCAGCGCCGCGCTGATGACTCCGCCGTGCAGGATACCCATTTTGAAGTTGCCCACAAGCGCCGGGGCGAAGGGGAATTCCAGCCGGGCCTTGCCGTCCGCGGCCTCCAGCAACTTCAGGCCCAGCACCTTGTTGAAGGCGATGCGCTCCTCGAAGATTTCGCGCAGCAGGGCCAGCCGTTGGGGCGTCATGGACATTCCGATGCGGGTGGGGTGCCGGGGCCCAGACAATGGGGATCAGCCCGAGGGATCAGGCCCGGATTTCAGGCCAGGGGTCAGCCCAGAACGCGTTCAATGTGGGCACGCACGGCGTCCACGCTGGCGGGCAGCACGTCCACCCGGCGCGGCAGGTGCTCCAGTCCCGCCAGGGCCGCGGGCAGAGCCGGCTCCCGGCCGGTGGCGGCGCGGATCGCCTCCGCGAACTTGGCCGGGTGCGCCGTGGCCATGGCCAGCATGGGCAGTCCGGGCTCCAGGTGTTCCAGCGCGGCCTTCACGCCCACCGCGCTGTGGGGATCGAGCAGGTAGCGGTGCTCCGCCTCAACCCGGCGGATGGTGTCCAGCGTGGCCGCGTCGTCCACGCTGGCGGACGCCAACTCTTCCCGCACCCGCCCCAGCAGCGGCGCGTCGAGCGCAAAGCCACCCGCGCCGCCGCCCTCGCCCTGGCTACGCAGCGCCTCCATCCAGCCGCGCACCCGCGCCCCGTCGCGCACGCCATTCCGCTCCGTCAGGTCGAACAGGTAGCGCTCGAAATTGCTGGCCACCTGGATGTCCATGGACGGGCTGTGCGTCGGCACGACCTCGCCCCGGCGGTACTCCCCAGTCTCGACGAAGCGGTGCAGGATCGCGTTGGCATTCGTGGCCAGCACCAGCCGCTTGAGGGGCAGGCCCATCCGCCGCGCCAGCAACCCCGCGTAGATATGCCCGAAGTTGCCGGTGGGCACGGCCACCTGCACCGGGTCGCCCACGCGCAGGCCCGGTTCGCGCTCCACCACGCGGAAGTAGGCGTAGAAGTAGTAGGCGATCTGCGCCATCACCCGCGCCCAGTTGATCGAGTTCACCGCCCCCAGGCTGAAACGCTCGTTGAAGGCGCGGTCTCCGAACAGCGCCTTGACGATGTCCTGGGCGTCGTCGAAGCTGCCGCGCACGGCCAGCGCGTGGATGTTCGCGTCCGGCACCGTGGTCATTTGCCATTCCTGCACGGGCGTGACGCGGCCGTGCGGGAACAGGATGAACACCTCGATCCCCTTGCGCCCGCGCAGGGCGTGGATCGCGGCGCTGCCCGTGTCGCCGCTGGTCGCCCCGAGCACCGTCATGCGGCGGCCCGACTCCGCCAGCAGCAGCTCGAACAGGTGCCCCAGGAACTGCAGCGCCACGTCCTTGAAGGCAAAGGTGGGACCGTGAAACAGCTCGACCACGTGCAGCGGCCCGACGCGCACCACCGGCGTAATCTCCGGATGGTCAAAGCGCGCAAAACCGTCCCGCACCAACGCTTCCAGGCGCTCCGGGGCAATCTCAGCGCCGATGTAGGGGCGCACGACGGCCTGGAACAGCTTGCGGAAGGGTAGCCCGGCCCATTGCCGCAGCAGGCCCGTCACGTCCGGCACCGTCTCGGGCAAGTACAGTCCGCCGTCCGGCGCCAGTCCGGCCGTGACAGTCTGCCGGAAGGAGATCGCCGGCGCCTGACCTCGGGTACTCACGTAGCGCATGGGAATCGGGAACGGAATCGAGAACGGGGCCGGGTGCGCGGCGCATGGGCAGCGCAGTCGGCGGCTCGCGGCAGGCGCTCGCCGCGCCCGGAGGGGTGGATGCGGCGTCGAGGAAGCGGCGCTGTGGAACAGCAGAGTGGCACTGTGACGGGAAACCGGCGCGAATTCAAGAGCGGCGGGTACATCCGCCAGGCGAGCCTGTGCAGTTCCCCTCCAGTTTCGGGGATGTCCACACCGGACATAGGGGGACCGGGAAGGGATTCCCAAGCACGTCTCCACAGCGCGCCTGGGCGATTTCAGCCCTGACCATCCGGTATTGAGCAGGTCGTAGCACCATGGGGGAGGCGGGGTTCCCCCAACACCCCTTGCCAGGCTTCCGAATCGCCCCTACTCCAGCGCTGCGATCAGGTCCACTTCCGCCGCGACATTGGCCGGCAAGCCCGCGACGCCCACTGCGGTGCGCGCATGGCGGCCCTTGTCGCCGAACAGCTGCACGATCAGGTCCGAGGCGCCGTTGACGACCTGGGGCTGATTGCCGAATTCCGGCGTGCAATTGACGAATCCCCCGACGCGCACGATGCGCCGCACCCGGTCCAGCGAGCCCGCCGCGGCCTTCAGGTGGGCCAGGCAGTTGAGCGCGCACAGCCGCGCGGCCTGGTATCCGTCCTGCTCGGTCAGGTCCAGGCCCACCTTGCCGACATACTTGAGTTTGCCGTCGGGACCGCGCGGCACCTGGCCCGAGATGTAGACGAATTTGCCCTCCACCACGAAGGGGACATAGTTGGCGACCGGCGCCGCGGCGGGCGGAATCTCGATGCCGAGTTCGCGCAGCTTGGCTTCGATGCTCATCTCGTGGCTCCTGCGAGGCGGTAGTTGTGGTGGCGGCTGCGGCGGGAGACGGGTCCCGGTGGCGAATCTTGATGCGCCGTCTCTATCAGGTTCCGCCCGGCGCCGCCAAGGGCTTGCTGGGCGATGCACGTGAACGCCGATCCGCACATCCGGAGCAGGACCGCGCTGGACCGCCCCCTTGGCCCCGCGGCACCGGCATGCGAAACTTGCCGAAACTCGCCGCAGTGCGCGCGGAAAGGCACACCCCTGGAGCCGGATCGCCATGCAGTTGTTCCTCGACATTGACGGCGTGCTGCTCAACTTCGAGCGCAGCTTTGTCCGCTGGCTCAACGCCGAGCACGGCATGGGCCTGCCGGAGGATTTCCAGCCGCAGCACTGGGACTTCACGGAGGTGCTGAGTGCGGAGGAGTTGGACCGCCGCTGGCGCCGCTACCTGGCCTCGCCTGAATCGGGACGCATGGCGCCGCTGATCGAGCCGGAGCGCTTCAATGCCCTCGCCGCCGCCCACACCGTGCACCTGGTGACGAATTTTCCCCTGCCGCATTGGGAAAAGCGGGTCGGAAACCTCGCCGCGCTCGGCATCCGCTACGATACGCTCACCCATTGCGGCCTGATGGCCTTCGACCACA
>JBGPEV010000466.1:0-3349 GCA_041482995.1 bacterium
AAGGAGCGCGGTGTGGCCATTCGATATCTGTGCCGGGTGACCGGCTGCTCCCGGCAGCAGATGACGCGGCTGGATTGCACAGGGGCATCGGGAGCGGCGAGGGGCGCTGCGCGGTGGGTTTCGCGCGTTACGTGGTGGTTCTCATAGGCCCTACCGTAATGGGTGGCGCGAAACGGGGCGAGGGGGCGAGGGGGCGAGCCGGCGGGGCAGGCGAACAGGTTGGCGGGACGGCGCTCAACTCCTACCCTCGCCCGTTCACCCACTTAATCTTCTCCCCGTTCTTGATACCGGAGCGCTCGATGAACGGGCGCCACTTGGCGTCCACGGTGGCGTGGTCGAAGTCGGCGCCGGTCAAGATGGCCTGCTCCAGATTGGCTCCGGTCAGATTGACCTCGATCAGGCTGGCGCCCAGCAGGTTGGCGCGCTCCAGGTTGGCGTTGAGCAGGTGCGCGCCCCCGAGATCGGCACCATCCAGATTGGCTTGCGCCAAGTCGGCATGGGAGAGGTTGGCGCCGAGGAACAGGGCATTGCGGAGATTCGCGCCGCTCAGGTCCGCTTCCACCAGGAAGGCATTGTCGAGCTGGATGCCCTCCAGATTGGCTTCGCGCACCTCCGCGCCGCGCAGGTTGCCCTTGATCGCCAGGAGGGTTTCCTCCGCGAACGCCTTCAAGATGGCGCGGTCGCTTTGCCGCAGGCTCTGCAGCGCCTCCAGCGAATACTTGCGCAGCAGCATCAGGTTGGAGCGGGCCAGTTGCGTGATGGTCTGGGACTTCCAGACTTCCTGCCGCTCGCCGTCCTGCGGGCCCGCGGGCAACTCCACGACGTTGTCCGCCAACAGGCGGATGTTGGCGAGCACCTCTTCCAGCTTGAGTTGGGCCAATTGCTCCTTCTGCACTTCGGCCTGGCGCTCCAGGAACTGGGTCTGATGGATCATCTCCCGGCGGGTCTGCTCCAGGTTTTCCTGCTGGCCGGCGATCTCCCGCCGTTGCAGCCAGAGGCTCAGGGCGAACACGATGAAGGTGATGCCGTTGAAGAAGCCCCTGATGAAATTCCTCATGTCGCCCTTGGTGTTCCAGTCGATAGACCGGTCGGGCAACAGCGTCAGGAACACCGCGAACATCACGACCAGCAGCAGGACGAGAACGATGGGGAACCAGTAGTCCCGCAAGAAGGCGACGGACTTGCGCATTGGGATCCAACAGCAGAGGTGACCGGCGGCCATCCATCGCGGAGGCGCGCTCCCGGCGGGAGATCGTACCTCAGGACGTGCTCTTGCGGATATACTCGGCCGAATAGGCGCGCACGTGCTGACCGTCCAGCACGTGAAACTTGCGCACGCGCTTGAGGGTCTTGGGGTTGAGCTGGCCCAGCGGCAGGTAGATCAGCTTGCGCCCCGCCCGTTCGGCCAGGGCGTGGAACCACGGGCGCGGCGGGCGCTCGGCCACGTAAAGCACGTGCCGCTCCACGGAATAGTCGATCGCGGCCAGCAGCAGGCGCTCGGACTTGCCGCGGGCGGACTCGAAGAACGGGTCGCTCCACACGTCCACCATGCGCTGGGGCGGGTAAGTGAGCACGAAGCCGCCGTACTCGCACTGGGAGATGCCCGGCCCCACCAGCTCCTCGCCCGCCGGGGTGGCGTAGAGCGCCATGTCCGACTCCTGGTCGTTCTCCCCCAGCCACGTCACCATCCAGGGATAGCGTTCCTTGCCCTCCGGCCCGCGGTCCTCGTCGAAGATCACCACCACGGACCCGACCTTGCCGGAGCGGGGCATCTCGTCCCGCACGTAGAGGCGCCCCTCGTGCCAGTTGCGCAGGGTCTCGCGGATGTCGATGCCGTCCTTGAGAGACACCTGGAAGGGCTCCACCCGCGTGTGCTGGGCCGTGAGCAGGGCTTTGGCGCGATGTTGCAGGTAGCGCCCGTAGTCCTCGATCACCAGGTCTTCCGGCTGATGGGAGCAGATGTAGCGCCCGGACCACTGGGCCTTCCAGCGCCCGGAGTATTGCTCGCGCAGGCGCTTCTTGTCCGAGAAGCGTTGCAGCCGCGGGCGCTGGCGGCGGATCTTGCGGTGCAGCGTCAAGCGGCGCCCGTCCAGGAAGGCGAATGACTCCTCCAGGTCCAGGGTCGGCAACAGCCCGGAACCGTCCTGCCAGGGGTAGTGGCTGCCCAGGTTCCACAGCTCGTAGGCCAGGTCGTCATCCAGCGCGCCGCGGGCCGCCACCACCAGTTGATAGAGATCGGGCACCAAGTGGCCCTGCACCAGCGCGTACTTCTTGGCGAACACGCCGATCAGCCGCCGCCGCTGGGCCGTGATCTCCTCGGCGTAGCGCTCGCGGTAGGCGTCGGCGGCGCGATGCACGAGGCGTTCGCTCTCCGCTTCCCGGTCCACCCGCACGGCGGCGCGCTCGGCCTCCGCGCCTTCCAGCACCGGCGCCGCCGCGGCCTGGCGGGCCTTCTCGTAGGCGGCGGCCAGAAAGGGCGATTCGGTCATGAATTCCTGCGACGACTTCTCCGACCAGTTGCAGAGCCGCAGGGCGCGCGGCTTGGCCCGGGCCAGCGGACGCGGCTGGGGCGCCCGCAGCTTTTCCATCAGCCCGGGCAGGTGCGCCGCGCCGATCACCGCGGTGACCCGGCGCCCGTCCGCCGCCAGGTTCTGCAGGGCGTGGGCCATCATGGTCTCGCGCTGGGCGTCAATGGGTCCGCCGGGAAACGCCGCCTTGGCGTAGACCGTCTCCAGCAGCCGCTCGTAGCCCAGCCGGTAGAGCGCGTGGCTATCGGGCAGGGGATCGCGGTGCTCAGGATAGCGCTCCACGTCCAGATCGATGAATTCCACCGGCAGGCCCAACTCCCGGCCCGTGCGCACGGCCTCCACCAAGGGGTCCGTAGGCTCGATGGGCAGGAACAAGTGCTCGGCCTCCTCCTCCCCTAGGATCAGGGAGAGGAACGGCAGCCGGTTCACGGCCTGGAGGATCGGCTCGCGCCAGGTGTTGGGGAATTCCACCGCCACCCGCTGCGGCGGATCGGCCAGCAGCCGCCGGCGCACCTCCGCGGCAAACTCCAGCCGCCCGTGAAACACGGGGAGCAACGTGACGGTGCCGACGGTGCGCGTGATCATGGAAAGATTTTAGCCGCGGATGAACGCCGATGAACGCAGACGAAACGGCCTCATTGGGAGTTTCAAGGCGACCTCGGGAGGAAAAGAATCAGCGTTTATCTTGCACTGTTGCAACCCTCTGTTCGTTTTGAGGCGATCATGAGAGATTGGGTCTTGCGGGTCACCAGGACAGGGAGGTCCTGCCATGCGCTCGTTGACCAAGTCGCCTCGGCGGCTGGCGAGCCTTGCGTTGCGGG
>JBGPEV010000467.1:0-3316 GCA_041482995.1 bacterium
TCCCTGCTACGAATCGTCATGGCGAAATCCCTCCTCCCTGAAGGCTTTGCCGCCTTGTCAACACAGGGATTCTAAGGGATTTCGCCTCCCCTTTGGTGAAATATCCGGGCTAGGGGGAGGGGTCGGCCGAAGGCCGGGGGAGAGGTGATTCGCCGGCCGGCTGGTTCTACGTCCCATCCAACAGCACACCGCGGACCGAGCCGTAATTCTGAATTCGAACTGGATCACTACCGCATGCCCCAGCCAGGGCGCCCGCAATGTTGGTTCCCCCAGTCCTCCGTCCGGTGGCTGCAGGCGTCTCGCCCGCCCAGCGCCGGACGCTTGCGGGCAACGTCAGCAACTCTGCGCCTCGGGCGGGCGAGATGCCCACCCAACGGATCGGCGCCTCGGGCATTTGAAACGGCTTTGCAGGCGCCCCGGCATCCTCGCCGGGGCGCGGTGCGTTGCCCGTCTCCGCAATTCTCCCGCGCACCCGGGTGAATCGGGTATACTGGGGGCGCTTTGGGAATGCGACGCTCCGGAATCGCCGCGGAGGGAGGCAATGGTGAAATGGCTGGTGGCGGCAGGTCTGCTGATCTACACGCTGCTGGAAATCGGCCTGCTGGTGGAAGTCACCCGCCGGGTGGGCTTGGCGTGGATGCTCGCCTGGACCGTCGGCAGCGCCGTGGGGGGCATCTGGCTGCTGCGGGTGGAAGGCATCCGCGGGATTCTGCGCATTCACCGCAGCTTGCAGCAAGAAGTGCTGCCCACCCGCGAACTGATCGACATGGCGATGATTGTCCTGGGCGCCCTGATGCTGGTGGCACCGGGCATTCTGTCCGATGCGGCCGGGCTGCTGCTGCTCATTCCGCCCACGCGCTGGGCGCTGCGGGAACTGCTCCTCAAGGCGCTGGGCAGGCTCTCCGCGAGCCAACGGCAGCCCGTGGCGCCCTCCCGGGAAGTGATCGACGTGCAGCCGGAGCAAGTGGGGAAGTAGCGGGCGACGGAAAGACCTCGGTTTGAAGGGCAAACAACGGCGAATCCGCAGATTACGCAGATTTCATTCAGACCTCCCTGGCCCTCTGCACGGGGGTCACATACACGGCTTGACGGGATGAGAATTCAACCAAATTCGCTCCCCAGGCGGTCCTAGCGGAAGATGGACATGGGGTCAGCGCTGTGTCGGCAACGTGCCAATCGATCGGCGCCCAGCCAATCGGATCGAAAATCAATCTGCGTAATCTGCGGATAAGCAGTTTTTCCGGGGCAGGCGAGCGGGCAGGGCCGATTCGGCCTTACGCCCGGGAACGATCGACGAGCCAGCCATGCCGCAACTCTACGCCATTGCCTCCACCCTGCCGCGCGCCCGGTTTTTCCTCGAGGCCGGCGCGCCCGTGGTCCAATTGCGGTTCAAGGACGGACCGCTCGCGCCCCACGCGGTGGAAGTCCGCGATTGGCCGGAGCGCTTTCCCGCGAGCCGGGTGATCGTCAACGACGATCTGGACTTCGCCCGGCGCGTTGGCGCCTGGGGGGTGCATCTGGGGCAGGAAGATCTCCGGCGCTATCCGCGCGAGCGCATCGCCGCAGCGGGACTCCACGTGGGCATCTCCACCCACAGTGACGCGGAGATCGCCCTGGCCAAGACCTACCAGCCGGCCCTGCTGGGGTTCGGCCCGATCTTCCCGACCTCCAGCAAGGCCGTCGGGCACGCCCCGCAAGGGGTGGAACGGCTGGCGCAGGTGGTGCGCACGGCCGGGCTGCCCATCGTCGCCATCGGCGGAATCACCGATGCCAACCTGGACGCCGTCGCCGCCACCGGCTGCGCCTACGTCGCCATGATCTCCTACCTGGATCGATTCACCGCGCCGGAGGAGTTGCGGGCGTTCGCCGCGCGCCTGGACTCGGCGTCGGCATAGCCCTGGCGCCGCGCCCTGCGTGGCTGGGTCAACGGTCCTGTCGCCTCGATCCGGGGACGGAACTGCGCCGCACAGGCCAAGAGAGCGGCCCAGGACGCCGATGGGTGGAGCGTTGCGTGGGTGAAACGGGTGCCCCGCGGCCCAACCGGGGCGCGGGGCGGAGGGACGGAACTAGACCGCCTGGGCGCTTTGCTCGGCGGAGAACGTCACCATTTCCCAGGCGCCCGGCTGTTCCAGCAGGGCTTGCACGAGGCGCGCATGGAGCGCATGGCCCGATTTGATGCCCTTGAACTCGCCGAGAATGGGCGCGCCCGCCAGGGACAGATCGCCCACGGCGTCGAGAATCTTGTGCCGCACGAACTCATCGGCGTAGCGCAGGCCGCCGTCGTTCAGCACCTCGCCCGAGCGGGTGAGGCCCACGGCGTTGTCCAGCCCGGCGCCCAGCGCCAAGCCCTTTTCCTGCAGCGCCTTCAGATCCTCCAGGAACCCGAACGTGCGGGCGCGGGCGATCTCGGAGACGAACGCTTGCGGCGTCAGCCGCAGGGAGAGCGATTGGGTCTGGATGGCCGGATGGTTGAAATCGATCAGGAACGAGAACATGCGGTCAGGGGCGGGGAAGAGTCCGGCGAACCGGCCACCGTCATCCAGCACCACCGGCTGCACGACCTTGAGGAAGCGGCGCGCCACCGGCTGCAGTTTGCGGCCGACTTCCAGCAGACGGGCCACGAAGGGCTGGGCACTGCCATCCATGCCGGGAATCTCCCGGCCATCGATGACGATGACCGCGTTATCGATTTCCAGCCCGGCCAGCGCGGCCAGCAGGTGCTCCACCGTGCACACTTCCAGGCCGTCGCGGCCCAGCGTGGTGCTCATGACGGTGCGCGTGATGAATTCGGCCCGGGCGGGAATTTCCACTTGGCGGCCGCCCTCGCGCACGCGGAAGACGATGCCGGTATTGGCCGCCGCCGGCAGAAGGGTGACGTGAACTTGCTTGCCGGAATGAATCCCCACCCCGTGAACCTGGCACGGGCGGCGCAGCGTATTCTGGTAGCTCGATTGAGGCAGCATGAACCTGAACTCGGTGGTCTTTGGCAGATCGCTCTGCCCGCATCCCGCTTGAAAAGTGGCACCGCAAGGGGTCTAGGGTTGGCCGTTCAATTCCAGTGCCGGGCGGCCCTTCCATTCGCCGCCACCCACGCGACACTATCTGCAAAGGTCAGGCCATACAATTATATGTATAAAATCAATAATGTAACCAACCCGCGCAGCCGACCGGCGCCGCGCTGTGGTGTGGCGCAACGGCGCCTGTTGTAGCAAATTTGCCACGCAGACGGGTAAGCGCGGGAAAAGCGGAGAAGATTTGCCACACCAGGACCTTGCCGGGCGGCGGGGCGGGTGTCAGGGGCTGAAGTCCAACTCCA
>JBGPEV010000468.1:0-3316 GCA_041482995.1 bacterium
CCGGCGCCACCTCGTGGTGGGCACGCTCGATCTCCATGCCCATCGCTTCCATCATCAGCACCATCTCGTTGCGGATGTCGAGCTGGGTGTCCATCGGGCCGGCCGGGCAGTAGCCCTGCTTGGGCCGCACGACGTAGCCCATGTTGCCCTCGGGCTTGCCGCTCATCCACGTCGCCTCGTTGGAGCCGATCTGATAGAACCCGCCCCACGATCCAGTGTCATACGTCACCGAATCGAACACGAAGAACTCGGCCTCGGGGCCGAAATAGGCCGTGTCGGCGATCCCCGTGGACTTGAGGTATTTTTCCGCTTTCTTGGCGACGTTGCGCGGGTCGCGGCTGTAGTCCTCGCCCGTCACCGGGTCGCGGATGTCACACAGTAGCGAGAGCGTGGGGTCCTTGAAGAAGGGGTCGATGCGCGCCGTGTTGGGGTCGGGCACCACGGTCATGTCGCTGGTCTCGATGCTCTGCCACGCGCGGATGGAGGAGCCGTCGAAGTTGATGCCGTCCTCGAAGGAAGCATCGTTCACGCTGCCCATCGGCAATTGGAAGTGCTGCCACTGGCCGATCAGATCCTGGAACTTCAGGTCGACGATCGTGGTTTGCCGCTCCTTGGCCCATTTGAGGACGTCGGCACCGGTCAGGGATTTCTTGCTATCCGGGTACAACTTGGACATCGCCATGGTCTTACCTTTCCTTTAGTGAAGATCGATAATGCGGTTCCGGCGCCGTCAATGGGGTCGCCACGCCGGGCGTCCGCG
Source organism: bacterium (assembly GCA_041482995.1). Lineage (GTDB taxonomy): Bacteria > SAR324 > SAR324 > SAR324 > JACQKK01 > JBGPEV01. Next base: position 761 of record JBGPEV010000468.1, read on the forward strand.
GCCGGTTGGGCCGCGGGGGTGCCCGCCGCCGGCTAGACGGCTTCCTCGCCTTTTTCTCCCGTGCGGATGCGAATCACCTCATCCATGGGGAGAATGAAGATTTTCCCGTCTCCGATGCGGCCCGTTTTCGCGGCCGTCACGATGGCTTCCACCGCCTTCTCCACCATGCTGTCGGGAAGGACGAGTTCAATCTTGATTTTCGGCAGGAAATCCACCACGTACTCCGCGCCCCGATAGAGCTCGGTGTGGCCCTTCTGCCGCCCGAAGCCTTTCACCTCGCTGACGGTGATGCCCCGGATACCGACTCCATCCAGAGCTTCCTTCACCTCTTCGAGTTTGAAGGGCTTGATGATGGCTTCGATCTTTTTCAATTTTGCTCTCCGGTGAATTCCTCTGTATGGATCGCACAGCAGGCGCGCCGCCTCGTGCGACCCTACAACAAGCCGCCCGCCGCATCCATCACGGCGGGGCCGCGCGGGATGCTTCCCGAGTCCTGACGACGTCGGTGCGGAAATGCTGACGGTCCCGCGCACCCCTGCCGTTGCTGCAAGACGGGGCGCGGGACTGAACCCGCCGGGGATGGGTCAACCCCGGTGGGTCTTAGGCGAGTGAATCGCTGGGCCCTGAAAACCCGCGATGTCCCAGTGTGACGTACGAAAGCGAGCATGGATCAAACAACACTAGCGGCCATTGTTAGCGAATACGCCTCCCATTTGCAAGCCGAAAAGGGGCTGGCGGCGGTGACGCAAGAGGGCTATCTGGCCGCCGCGCGGGCCTTTCTGGCGCGCGCGGCGGCCGATCCGGCGTCGCTGTTGTTGCCCGCGGAATGGGAGCTGGCGGGCCTGGACAGGCGCGCGCTGGAACTGCACCTGAACGCGCTGCGCGACCGGCACGGCTGGAAGCCGGAATCGATCGCCCAGCAGGCGAGCGCCCTGCACGCGTTCTTCCGCTACCTGCGGGAGCGCGGCCACATCCCCCACGATCCCAGCGGTTCCCTGCGCCCGCGCCTGGCGGAGGGCCCCCCGCCGCCCCCCAAGGGCGACGAGTCCGCCGTGCTGCGCATGCTGGCGCACCCCGGCGACAGTCTGGAAAGCGCCCGGCTCCTGGCCCTGGTGGAACTGCTCTATGGCGCCGGGCTGCGCCCCATGCAGGCCTATCGCCTCACCGCCCTGACCCTGGACGAGCGCGACCTCTCCCTCGCCGCCGTGCTGCCGGAGACCACGCTGCACGCGGCCGTGAGCGCGGCGGGATTCGCGCGCCTGCTGGGCTACCTGGCCCAGCGCCGCCAGGTGACCGGCAACGACGGCGCCGCGCCCTTCTGGGTGGACCGCCGGGGACGCGCCTGCTCTCCCGGGCGGTTGGCGCGGCAGATCAAGGAGGCCATGGAGGCCGAGGGCTTGGCCGGCGGCCCGGCCATCCTCCGCCAACTGGCCGCCCGCCACTTCGCCGAGCGGGGCGGCGATCTGCGCTCATTGCAGCGCCTGTTGCGCACCAAACGCCTGGGCCAGCTCGACCGCTTCCAGCCCGCCGCCTCTTTCGGCGATCTCGTGGCGCGCTTCCGCAAGGCGCATCCGCGGGAGGAGGAGGAGTAGGGTATGGATTGCGATCGGATCAATTTCACCGTCCACGCAACGCGGAGGCCCAAATGAACTGCGTCATCTGCGATGTCGGGATTCTTGCTCCGGGCAAGACCACCGTCACCCTGCAAAGGGGAGAGACGACGATCATTGTCAAGGAAGTTCCGGCCGATGTGTGCGATGCATGCGGCGAAGGCTACTTGTCCGAATCCGTGACGGACCGCGTGACAGAATGCGCTGAGCAGGCGGTTGCGCGCGGAGCAGAAGTTTCGATTCTCCGATATATGGACTGAACTTGCCGGTGCTACCGCAATGCGGGGTCAGTGTGCGGGCGGACGCAGGTGGTCGGTATGGACATACCTCAAGAGCGTTCAACCGCGTCTGATTCTCCTATTGGAGGCTGGGATTCGAAAAGACGCTCCTGTTTTGGCCGAAATGTCCGAGTAAAGTTGACGCTCTCGCCGCTCACGACTCGAGAAAAAAGTTCTTTCGCGCGTTCCTCTGTGAACTCCTTTGGAAGGAACCGGAACGCGCCCGCAGCGATGTAGTTTGGATCGACGTCGCAGCAAAGCCAGCGACGCTCTTCTGCTTCCGCAACCTGGGCTGTGGTGCATGACCCAGCGAAAATGTCGACGACCAAGTCACCTGGTTCGGTCAGGAAACGAACAAAGAATTCCGGAAGTCTGGCAGGAAATCGTGCAGGGTGGCCTTGTATACCGGCGGCCTTGCATCCGCGAAGATACTGACCATTGCTTTCCGTATTCGGAATCTCAAGAAGATTTGGTGGTATTGCCCCGCCGTTGTCCTTACCAAATCCCATCCCAATATCATGGCCGCTCGGCCGCTTGGCAGGCTTATAGAAATCCTCGGGAGCCTCCAAGAGCTTCTTCATCCGACTACTATATGCGGACAGCACCTTGGTCACGTCGGCCTTTGGCCATGCGGTTTTAGAGAACCACCAAACGTTGTTCACGGCGTC
>JBGPEV010000469.1:0-3311 GCA_041482995.1 bacterium
AGATCTCATCCCATCAAGCCCTGCGTGTGGCTTCCGTACAGACGGACAGGGAGGTCTGAAAGAAAATCTGCGTAATCTGCGTAATCTGCGGATTCGTCGTTGTTAGCCCTTCAAATTGAGGTTTTTCCGTAACCTGTTAGTGGTCCACCACTGGTAAGTTTTCGGGTTATTGGCCACCTGCATGGCCCATCGCTCGCCTGCGGCCCCTATCCCTGCCCTTTCCCTCAAGAGCGGGGAAAGGGTATTGCTTGCGCCAAGCACGGAGGCTAACCGCGCTTGCCCAGTAGCCCCTGTCCATCCGCGTCATGCCTTTCCCCCGCTTTTGGGGGAAAGAGCCAGCCCTGAGCGCAGCGAATGGATGGCCGAAGGCCGGATAGAGGCCCCGCGGGCGAACGATGTGCCTCCGCCGCATCCCCCTCTGGATACCCCTGCGTCTTCGACCCATCCGAAAAACAAGCCGTGACGATCGACGGGCAACCATCACTGACAAGACTCCGGTGTAACCAGCCGGTAACTCGCTGAGAAAATAGTGGCCTCCAATTGACAGACTTGCCCGGGGTTTGTTAAACCGTGCAGCGGTGGGAGGGGCCCAGCATTCTAGCCTACACGTGAGTGGTTCTCGCAGGACCTTCGGGACCTGCGGTTGCAATGGGGCGCGCGCATTTCTGCCGTGCCAGGGGGCGCTCTTCCCGGATCGGGGCCGTCCAGGGAAAGGCCGCGGACAGCGTGCCGGCGACGCTCCGCTCACGCAATTCACATCTGTTACCTGCATGGGGAGACATGTACCCGAGAAATTTTGAATACTTCGCCCCGGGTTCGATCGCCGAGGCCATCGGACTGCTGAAGAAGCACGGGGAAGAGGCCAAGATCCTCTCCGGGGGACACAGCCTGCTGCCGTTGATGAAACTGCGCTTGGCGACACCGGGTTTCATCGTGGACATCAACAACATTGCGGGCCTGAACCGCATCGAGGAGAAGGACGGCTTCCTGCGCATCGGGGCGCTGGTGAGAGAGGCGGAGTTGGAGGAATCGCCCGTGTTGGCCAGGTATCCTCTGCTGCGAGACACGGCCAAGACGATCGCCGACCCCCAGGTGCGCAACCGCGCGACCGTCTGCGGCAACCTGGCCCACGGCGATCCAGCCAACGACCATCCGGCCACCATGCTGGCCTACGACGCGCAAGTCGTGGCGGAGGGGCCCAAGGGCGAGCGGACGATTGCCGTGAAGGACTTCTTCGTCGATACGCTGACGACCGCGCTCAAGCCCGACGAGATTCTCAAGGAGGTGCGAATCCCCGTGCCGCCCGCCCGCAGCGGCGGGGCCTATCTGAAGCTCGAGCGCAAGGTGGGGGATTTCGCCGTCGCGGCCGTTGCCGTGCAGATCACGCTGGACGCGAAAGGCGTTTGCACCAAGGCGGGCATCGGCCTGACCAACGTGGGGCCCAAGCCGATCAAGGCCACGGCCGCCGAGGCGGCGCTGCTGGGCAAGCCGCTTACCGACGCGGCCATGGCCGAGGCCGCCAACCTGGCGGGCAAAGCCTCCGATCCGGCTACCGACTTGCGGGCGCCGGCGGATTACAAACGCTCCATGGTACGGGAACTGACGCAGCGGGCGCTCAAACGGGCCAAGGCCCGCGCGGAAGGGGGGAAATAGCCATGTCCAAGCACACGGTCACGATCACCATCAACGGCACGAAGGGCAGCGGGGAAGTGGAAGCCCGCATGCTGCTGGTGCACTTCATCCGCGATCAATTGCGCCTCACCGGCACCCACGTGGGGTGCGACACGACCAGTTGCGGCGCGTGCACCGTCCTGCTCGAGGGCCAGCCGGTGAAGAGTTGCACGATGCTGGCGGTGCAGGCCGACGGCAAGGCGGTGACGACGGTGGAAGGCCTGGCCACGGGCGGCAAGCTGCATCCGATCCAGGAAGGCTTCAAGGAGTGCCATGGCCTGCAGTGCGGGTTCTGCACGCCGGGCATGATGCTGACGGGCGTTGCGCTGCTGAAGAAGAACCCCAAGCCCACGGAAGAGGAGATTCGCTGGGGCATCGCGGGCAACCTGTGCCGCTGCACCGGCTATCAGAACATCGTCAAGGCGATTCAGTACGCCGGCGACAAGATGGCCAAAGGAGGCTGACCATGAGCGCACTCACATCGCAACAGATGGGCGGGCTGGGCCAATCGGTCAAGCGCAAGGAAGACCTGCGCTTCATCCAGGGCAAGGGCAATTACGTCGAGGACATCTATTTCCCCGGGATGACCTACGGCGCCTTCGTCCGCAGTCCCTATGCCCACGCCAAGATCAAGAAGATCGACAGCTCCAAGGCCCTCAAGGTGCCGGGCGTGCTCGCCGTCGTCACCGCCAAGGAACTTGCGGCGCACAAGCTCGACTGGATGCCCACCATCGCGGGGGACACACAGGCCGTGTTGGCGGGCGAGAAGGTGCTCTTTCAGTCGCAGGAAGTGGCCTTTGTCGTGGCGCTTTCCCAGGCGCAGGCCCTGGACGGGGTCGAAGCGGTCGAGGTGGACTACGAGGAATTGCCCGTGGTCATCGATCCTTTCCAGGCGCTGGAAAAGAACGCCCCGATCCTGCGCACCGACAAGAAGGACCAAAAAAGCAACCTGATCTTCCACTGGGAAGCGGGCGATGCCGCCAGCACCGACAAGGTGTTCAAGGACGCCGCCGTGGTCGTCTCCCAGAAGACCCACTATCAGCGGGTGCATCCCGCGCCCATGGAAACCTGCGGCTGCGTGGCCAACCACAATCCGGCCACCGGGCACACGGACATCTACATGACGTCCCAGGCGCCCCACGCCCATCGCACGGTGTTCGCCCTGGTGGCCGGCTTGAAGGAGCACACCACGCGCGTCATCGCTCCGGACATCGGAGGGGGTTTCGGCAACAAGGTGCCGGTCTATCCCGGGTACGTGTTGGCCACGGTGGCCTCGTTGCTCACGGGGGCGCCGTGCAAGTGGATCGAATCGCGCTCGGAAAACCTGCAGTCCACCGGCTTCGCCCGGGACTATCACAGCGTGACGGAATTGGCCGCGACGAAGGACGGCAAGATCACGGCCCTGCGCGTAAAGACCCTGGCCGACCATGGCGCGTTCAACGCCCAGGCCAATCCTTCCAAGTGGCCGGCCGGGCTGTTCTCCATCTGCACGGGTTCCTACGACATTCCCAGCGCGCACGTGGGCGTGGATGCCGTGTACACCAATAAGGCGCCGGGCGGCGTGGCCTACCGCTGCTCCTTCCGCGTGACCGAGGCGGCGTACGTGATCGAGCGCGCCGTGGATGCGCTGGCGGCGAAGC
>JBGPEV010000470.1:0-3293 GCA_041482995.1 bacterium
CAGGCTCAGGCGCATCATCCCCGGCGGGTAGTGCTCGCCGATGGCCTGGTAGCAGCGCACGCGCGTGTAATGGTCGATGTCTCCCGGCTTGGTCATGCCCACGACCGGGTTGAGCAGCAGGTGTGCGCCTGCCTCGCCGGCCGCCCGCACGGTCATCTCCTTGTGGGCGCGGTGGAGCGGATTGCGCGTCTGGAACCCCGCGACCTTGCGCCAGCCCAGCCGTCCGAACTCGTGGCGCAGTTCCGCGGGCGTGTGGCGCAAGGACTTGAAGTCGTAGTGGTGCGGCAATGCCATCCCCCGGACGGTACCGCCCACGTACACCTGGCCGCGGGTCTCGTGCAGGACGCGCACCCCGGGATGGGCCGTGTCCGCCGTGCCGAACACCGCCTGGGCTTCACGCGCCCAGTCGAACGGGACCACGTCCCCCACCGTCAGCGCGGCCAGCATGGTGCCCTCCGGGTCGCGCAGGGCCACGTGGGCGCCGGGCTGGAGCGCCTCCGCGAACGCCTTCGTCACGTTGAGCATGATGGGCATGGGCCACACCGTGCCATCGGCCAGGCGCAGGCGCTCCAGCACGCTCCCGTAGTCCTGCTGCCCCAGGAAGCCCCGCAGGGGCGAAAAGCCTCCCGTCAACAACAACTCCAGGTCGCACAGTTGGCGGTCGGTCAGGTCCCAGGAGGGCCAATCGCGCGATGCGCCCTTCAGTTCGGCGGCCTGGGCGTCGGAAACCAGCAGGTCACACAGCGTGCCGCCGTGGGGGGGATTGAGAGTGTCCATGGGCCTGTCGCTATCCTCGGATCGGGGTGCCTTCCCTTGCAGGCGACGATGGTAGCGGGATTCCTCGATCTCGGCAAAGCCGCCCGCTGTCCGGTACAGTCTCAGTCTGGCGGAACAGCAGATTTCTCGCTGCGCTCGAAATGACAAACCGCTGTCATTCCGAATGAAATGAGGAATCCGCCGTTGCAGTTCGCTCGATCTCGGCAAAGCCGCCCGCTGTCCCGGCCGCGGGGCCTGTGGTACAGCGGGAACGGATGGAGTCCGCCGCTGACCTGGAGGGGCCGCGGCCAACGGCTCCACCGGCCCTGGCCGTGGAGGCGGTATGTGTGACTGCGGAATTGCGATCAGCCGGCGCCAGTGGCTCGTCGCGGCGGCGATGGCCAGCGCGGGCGCGGTATTGAGCGGCAAGGCCTTCGCGGCGGCGCCAGATCCCGCCGTGGTGCAGGGCATCCTGCGCGCCACCCCCGCCGTGGACACCCACAGCCACGCCGCGGGCGTCATCTTCGCGGGCAAGCCGGGACCGGCTCTTGGGGAGTCCATGAAAGCCGGCGGCCTGGCGGCGGTGTGCCTGGCCAGCGTGCCGGACGGCCCCGTGCTGGGCCGCAACAGCGCCGGCAAGCTGGGTGCCACGCGCGTGCCCAATCCCGGCGAACTCTACGGGTACCACCGCACGCGGATGGACTGGGTGGACGAACTGGTGGCCAACCATGGCGTGCGCCGCGTGCTCAAGGCTGCCGACCTGCGCGACGCCCATGCCAAGGGCCAGCCCGCGCTGATCCAGGACATCGAGGGCTGCGACTTTCTCGATGACAAGCTGGAGCGCTTGGGCGAGGCCCATCAGCGCGGCGTGCGCACGATCCAATTGGTGCACTACACGCCCAACGGCGTGGGCGACTTCCAGACGGGCGACATCCGCCACAAGGGCCTCACGCCCCAGGGCGTGGAGGTGGTGCACGAGCTGAACCGCCTGGGTGTGCTGATCGACGTCGCCCACGGGACGGCGGAGGTCGTGGAGCAGACCGCCAAGGCCAGCACTCGGCCCCTGTTGCTCTCCCACACGGCGCTGCAGGGCTCCAAGGCCATGGGCCAGACGCCGCTGGCGGGCCGGCAGATCGGCCCCGAGCACGCCAAGATGGTCGCGCAAACGGGCGGCATCGTGGGCCTGTGGCACTTCTTCGCCACGCTGGACAAGTACGTGGACGCCATCCGGGAGATGGTGGACGTCGTGGGAGTGGACCACGTGTGCATCGGCACCGATCAGCAAACGGTCAAGGGCACCGTGCAGGACTACGCGGAGTTCCCGAAGCTGGTGGAGCGCCTCCTGGCCGCGGGGTTCACGCCCGAGGAAACCGGGAAGCTGGTGGGCGGCAACTTCGTGCGCGTGTTCGAGAAAGCCACGGCGGCTGCGTAAGGTGCCTGGGGAACGGGCCGGCGTTTCGGCTGCGTTGCGCCTTTCGGGAGGGATGAGATAGCCTCACGGCATGAGGCATACGATTCCTTTCGACACGCACGCCTACGTCAAGCGGCTCACCTCCGTGGGGGTACCTGAGGCGCAGGCCGAGGTGCATGCAGAGGCCATTGCCGGCTTGGTCAACGATGAGCTCGCCACCAAGCGAGATTTGGAGGACCTACACATCGCCACCAAGCGGGATTTGGAAGAGCTACACATCGCCACCAAGCGGGATTTGGAAGAGCTACGCATCGCGCCCCAGCGGGATTTGGAAGAGCTGCGCATCGCGACCCAGCGGGGTTTGGAAGAGCTTCGCATCGCGACCCAGCGAGACCTAGAGAAGATGGGACTCCAGCTGGGGGCGGAGTTGCGGGAAACTGAGTTGCGGTTGAAGCACGATCTCACCTTGCGGCTGGGAGCTCTCATGGCCGCCGGCGTCGCGATCGTCGCGGTGCTCGTGAAGCTGCTTTAGAGCACCGCTCAAAACTGCTGAACCACAACGAACACGACGAAGGTTCCTTTTCCGCGGGACGCGCCGAATCGGGGCTTCCTATCCGCTTTTCGTCGTGTTCGTCGTGTTCGTCGTGGTTCAAAGCAGTTGGCTGTTTTGTGAGAGGCGCTTCGCCGATCGGCGTTGCGTCCGCACTTTCGGCGGGGTATCCCTGAACGGTTTCCTCTGAACCCGGTCAGGAGCCCCGCCATGCAAGTGATTCCCATTCCCTGCCTGAAGGACAATTACGCCTACCTGGTGATCGACGACGCGACGAAGCAGGCGGCGGTGGTGGACCCCTCCGAGGCGGCGCCCGTGCTGGAGGCGGTGCAGCGGGCCGGAGTGCCGCTGGTGGCGATCTGGAACACGCACCACCACTGGGACCACACGGGCGGCAACAAGGGGCTCTTGCAGGCGCTCCCTGGGCTGGCGGTCTACGGGCACGCCAGCGACAAGGGCCGCGTGGACGGCCAGACCGAGTTCCTCAATCACGGCGAGACCTTCACCCTCGGCAAGCTCACCGTCCGCGCGCTGCACAACCCGGGGCACACCACGGGCGCCGTGAGCTACTCGGTC
>JBGPEV010000471.1:0-3285 GCA_041482995.1 bacterium
ATCTCGGCTTCACCGTGGGTCGGCCGCGCAACGACGAGGCCGGCTACGCGCAAATGAAGGCCAAGCTCAAGGACGCAATGGAAAAGAACTTCCGGCCGGAGTTCCTCAACCGGCTGGACGACATCGTGGTGTTCCACAGCCTGCGCCAGGACCAGATCAAGCGCATCGTGGACATTCAACTGGCGCGGCTGGTCAAGCGCCTCGCCGAGCGGCACATCGCCATCCGCCTCAGCGAGCGCGCCAAGGACCATCTGGCGGAAAAGGGCTACGACCCCATGTTCGGCGCCCGCCCCCTCAAGCGCGCCATCCAGCGCGAGTTGGAGGGCCCGCTCAGCAAGGCGATCCTCAAGGGCGACGTGCGCGACGGCATGACCGTCAACGTGGACCTGCGCGACGGCAAGCTGGCCTTCGGCGGGCTCGGCGCGGCCCCGGGCGGCCAGGCGGCGAGTGCATAGGAGCGGAACGCTTTGCGCCGCACCGGGTTGGATTGGCCTCCGGGTCGCATCCGCCCACCACTTTCTGCAAGAAAGGTGTCCGGAACCTCCCCCCTGGCGCGTCTTTCCTTCGAAGTGCCAAACGGAGCGGAAATCGGCTAGCGGTGAACTGCCAATCGGAGCAACGGCCATGAGCGAATACATTTATCTCTACCACGGCGGAAACGGCACGGCCTCGCCAGAGCAGATGCAGAAGACGATGCAGAAGTGGGTGTCGTGGATGAAGGAGTTGGGCGACAAGGGCCACATCAAGGACCCCGGCCATCCCCTCGAGAACACGGGCCGGGTCGTCAAAGGCAAGCCGGGCGCCCTGACGGACGGCCCGTTTGCCGAAGCCAAGGACGTCATCGGGGGCTACACCATCGTGCAGGCCAAGGACCTGACCCAGGCGACGGAGCTGTCCAAGGGTTGCCCGATCTTCGATGCCGGCGGCTACCTGGAAGTGCGCCCCGTCATGAAAATGTAGTGAAGGCGCACGGGTGGAACCGGTCGAGCATCTCTTCAGGCGCGAGTCGGGGCGCATGGTTGCCGCCCTGATTCGGGTTTTTGGGTTCCACAACCTGGCGCTGGCGGAAGACGTCGTGCAGGACGCCTTCTGCCGCGCGGTCGAGGTGTGGAAGTTCCGCGGCCCACCGGAGAATCCGGCCGCCTGGCTGATGGCCACGGCCAAGAACCGCGCCATCGACGTGCTGCGCCGCGAGCGCACGGCCCGCACCTATGCGCCCGAATTGGGCCGCCTGCTGGAGAGCGAGTGGACGCTGCGCCCGGTGCTGGACGACTTGTTCCATCCCAACGCGTTGAAGGACGACCTGCTGCGCATGATGTTCTCCTGCTGCCACCCGCGTTTGGCGGAGGAGGCGCAGGTGGCGCTGATGCTGCACATCCTGTGCGGCTTCAGCGTGGATGAGGTGGCCGGCGCCTTCGTCGCGTCCCACGCCGCCATCGAGAAGCGCATCGCCCGCGCCAAACACACCCTGGCGCGGTCCGGCCGCCTGGTGGACGTGACGGACGCGGCCGAGGTCACACGCCGCTTGCCCGCCGTGCAGCGCGCGCTGTACCTGCTCTGCAACGAGGGCTACCACGGCGCCTGCGCCGAATCGGCCGTCCGCGCGGATCTGTGTCACGAGGCGATCCGCCTGGCCGGCGTGCTGCGGGAGCACCCTGCCGCCGCCGCGCCGTCCACGTTTGCCCTCGCCGCCCTCATGCACTTCCACGCGGCCCGCCTGCCCGCCCGTGTGGATGCGCAGGGCGACCTAAGCAGCCTGTTTGACCAGGACCGCTCCAAATGGGATCGGGCGCTGCTCGGCCGGGGCGAGCGGTTGCTGGAGGGCTCGGCCAGCGGGGTCGAGGTGACCGAATACCACGTGGAGGCCGCGATCGCGTGGATGCACACCTCCGCAGCGCGCGCGGAGGACACGGACTGGCGGGGCATCGCCGCGCTCTACGACACCCTGCTCACGTTCCGTTCGTCGCCGGTGATCGCCCTCAACCGGGCCATCGCCGTGGCCCAGCATGCGGGGCCCCAGCAGGGCTTGGCGGAGATTCAGGCCATTCCCGGCGTGGAGCGGCTGGCCAGCTATCCGTTCTACCCGGCGGCCCTGGGAGAGCTGCACCTGCGCAACGGCAACGCCGCCGCCGCCCGCGGGCATTTCCAGACGGCGCTCAAACTGGCGCGCAACGCCATGGAGCGCCGGTTCTTTGGCCAGCGCCTGGAGGCGTGCGGGAGCGGCCCCGGTTCCGGATAGGCGCCCCCGCCCTTTCCGGGCGCTGGGCGGCTGTGGCATGATGCCCGGCGGCACAGGGGGCACACCGCGCAACGGGGGAGGGGGACATGGGGCGACCGCACCTGCTGGACCAACTGATCCAAGGGGAGTATCCGAGCCTGCGCGGCGACGCGGATGTGCGGGCGTTGGAGGCCGTGCCGTTCGCGCGGCGCATCGCGGCGCCCAGCACCTACGAGGCGATGCGGCGGTCAGCCGCGCTCAATCCCGCCGCGCCGGCCGTGCACTTCCTGCGCACGGGCGAGGCCGGCGAGACGCCCCTCACGCTCTCCTACGCCCAGTTCATGGGCGGCGTGACCCGGGCCGCCAACCTGTTCACCGACCTGGGCGTGGGCCCGCGAGACGTGGTGAGCTTCCTGCTGCCGCTCATCCCCCAGGCCCTGTTCACGCTCTTCGGCGCGGAGGCCTCCGGCGTCGCCAACCCGGTCAATCCCCTGCTTGAGCCCTACCAGATCGCGGAAATCCTGCACGCCGCCGGCACCCAGGTGCTGGTGGCGCTGGCGCCGATGCCCGGCAGCGATATCTGGGACAAGGTCAACAAGGTGCGCGGCGAACTGCCCAACCTCAAGGCGCTGGTGCAAGTGGGCGGCCCGGCGCAGGACCAAGACGGCGTGATTTCCTTCGACGGCCGCATCGGCAAGTACCCGGCGGACCGCCTCACGAGCGGCCGCCAGATCGCGCCGGAAGACGTGGCGGCGTACTTCCACACGGGCGGCACGACGGGCACGCCCAAGCTGGTGCGCCACACCCACGCCAACCAGGTCTATGAGGCCTGGGCGGTGAACCTGATCCTCAAGGCGCGCCCGGGCGACGCGCTGCTGATGGGCCTGCCCCTGTTCCACGTGGGCGGCGCGCTCTCCCAATGTTTGTGCACGTTTTCCGCGGGTGGGGCCGTCGTTCTGCTCACGCCCTCGGGCTGGCGCAACCCGGTGGCGGTGCGCAACGTGTGGCGGCTGGTGGAGCGCTACCGCGCCTTCGGCCTGTCCTCCGTGCCCACCGTGCTGGCGGCC
>JBGPEV010000472.1:0-3284 GCA_041482995.1 bacterium
CCCTCAGCATGCCGGCGGCGCCGGAGAGCCAGAACACGGTGAACATCTCCGTGGGATCGCCGAAGCCCGGGTTCACTTCCTCCACCTTCACACCGAGTTCCTTGAACGCCTTGGCGGCCTTGGCCGCGGCCGCCGCCACCTCGGGCTGCACGTGGGCGTAGCCCAAGTCGGGACTCCACGCCACGCGCAGCCCCTTGATGCCCTTCGTCAGGCGCTGGGAATAGTCGTCCGGCGTTCCCTCCAGGCTCAGGCGGTCCCGGTCGTCCGGACCGGCCATGATGGAGAGCATCAGGGCGGCATCGGCGACGGTGCGGGTCATGGGTCCCGCGTGGGACAGATGGAAGAATGGACTGGAAGGATAGTTGGCCACGCGCCCGTAGGAGGGCTTGAGCCCGAAGATGCCGGAGAAGCCGGCGGGAATGCGAATCGAGCCTCCGCCGTCGGTGCCGATGGCCAAGGGCCCCAGGCCCGCCGCCACCTGGGCCGCCGCGCCGCCGCTGGACCCCCCGGGCGTGCGCTCCAGGTTCCACGGATTGCGGGTGATGCCCGTCACGGGGGAATCGGTGACGCCCTTCCAGCCAAATTCCGGGGACGTGGTCTTTCCCAGCACGATCCCCCCCGCGGCCAGGAGCCGGTCCACGGCGGGGTGGTTTTCCTCGGGCACGAACTGCTCGTACATCTTCGAGCCGCGCATGGTGCGGATGCCCTTGGTGAACAGCAGATCCTTCACGGAAAACGGCACGCCGTGCAGCGGCCCCAGGTCCTGCTTCTTCTTCTTGCCCAGCGCCTTTTCCGCCTGCCGGGCCTGCTTGAGCGCCTGTTCCGCCGTCACCGTGCAATAGGCGTTGAGCTTCGGATTGATCCGCTCAATGCGCTCCAGGAGCGCTTGCGTGATTTCCACCGGGGAGAGCTTCCGGTTGCGAATGGCCTTGGCCATGTCCGTGGCCGGCAGATAACACAGGTCTTCTTTGTTCATCTCGGCTTCCTCGATCAGGCTACGGGAAAACTGCCAATCCGCGGATTACGCGGATTACGCAGATTGATTTTCGATCCAAACGGCTGAGCGCTGTTCTCATTGCACGTTGCCGGGACAGCGCGGACCGCATGTCCATTGACCGCTGGGACCCGCCTGGAGAGCAAATCTGCTGGAAATCTCATCTCGTCAAGCCCTGTGCGTGGCCTCTGTGCCGACGGACACGGAGGTCTGAATGAAAATCTGCGTAATCTGCGTAATTTGCGGAAATGCCTATGCCATTAGCTCCGCAAACCCGAATCCCGGCACGCCGCACCCCCCTCTGACCCGCCTGACGGCGGGTCGGTCTCCCCCCGTAAACGGAGGGGACGGCCCACTGACCGTGTCCCTCTCCGTTTACGGGGAGGGACAGACCCGCTGAAAGCGGGTCAGGGTGGGGTGCGGCGTGCGTCGGCTGTCCAGACTGAGCTAAAAGCATAGGCATCTCTGCGGATTCGTCGTTGTTGGCCCTGCAAATTGAGGTCTTTCCGCAACCTGCTCGCGGATCAGGCGGATGCGGTTGGCGGCAGATGTTTCCTGGCCAGCGCGCCCACGATGGCCCAGAAGTGGGCGACAACCTTGGCGGATTTGTGCACGCGCGCCATGGCTTCCCAACGGTCGAATTCTCCTTGCAAGCCCAACTCCGGCCATTTGCGCAACTGGCGGCGCTCCAAATCGTATTTGAGGGCGGCGGCGGCCTCGTAACCGATCCAGTGGCACCAGCCCTGGGCCGCGGTGTGAAAGGGCGATTTACCGGCCAGGTTCGGCAGGCGGAAGGCGCCCGCCACGTGGGCCACGGCCATCTGGATCGCCAGGTGCACGACGAACGTGGGCCGGGCCATTCTGCGCAGCAGGTGGAATCGAGAGTCCCGATAGTAAACCGGGTAGGCGAAGCGCAAGAAATCGTCCATGAACGCCTCCTGCGGCAAATCCGCCTGGGTCTGCATGGCCCGCAAGTCCGCCCGGTCACACCATTGGAAGCGCGCCGCGGCGTCCGCCTTGCAGCCGAAGGCGGCGAGGAACGCCACGATGGGCGGCAGACTCTCCTCCAGCGGATCGCCCTCGGTGAGAATCTTGCCCCGGCAGAATTCGCACTCCAGGCCCAGGCCCTGCACGTCCTGCAACTCCCGCCCCGGGAAGCGGCAGACGAAACAGCGCCGGGCCTCCAGGAAGCACGGCTTGCACACCACCGCCTGATGGTCGTTGTAGAAGGGCTGATCGTCGGCGAACGCGGCGCCGCAGCGGTAGCAGATCACGACGCGGCTCCATTGGTGGACTGCGGCAGCGTAACCGTGCGCCGCAGCCACTGCAAGGCCTCGTCCAACGTGGTGAACTCGCCCTCCAATTGCCGCTCGAAGGCGCGTTGCAGGACTTCTCCCATCTCCGGCCCCTGGCGGAAGCCCAGTTCCAGCAGGTGGCGGCCCTTGAGCAGCGGCTCGGGCGGCTGCTCGAGCACGCCGAGCCGGGCGGCCTCGCCGCGCAGCCACGCGACCGCCGGGCTCTCCGCGCCCGCGGCCGGTGCGCGCTCCGCCAGGTGACGCACCTGGGCCAATTGCAGCAAGGGCTTCAGCCGCACCCGCAGCGCGAGGCGGCGAATCTCGGCCGCGGGCTGGGCTTCCCGCCGCTCCCAGAGCGCCCCCACCAGGGGCAGCGCCTGGATCAGGCCGGTGACCGCCTTGGTGATGTCCTGCTCGTTGGTCAGGCGCGCCAGCAGGGATTGGGTGGGGCCTGCCGCCGCGGCGGCCAACGCCGCATCGAAGCCGGCCTGCGCCTGACCCGGCAGGGTGCGGCCCAGTTCATGACAGAGCGCGGCGAGGCAAAGCTGGAGCCGCTCGGCGCCGTGGGGCCCGGTGAGCCTGACGGCCGCGTCCACGGCGGCCAGCGCGCGGGACCACGGGCCATGGCCCGGTGCCGTGTCGAGCGCCTGCAACCGGCCCAGTTCCGGCAGGATCTTGAAGACGCCCAGTTCCTCCGCATAGTGCCAGCCCCGCGACGGGACGGGGGCGCGCAGCATCAGCTTCTTCACCTCTTCCCAGATGCGCTCGCGCGCCAACTCGTGCAAGTCCTGCTCCCGGCAGATCGCCAGGGTTTCCGGCACGATGGCCAGCCCGAAGCGCCCGGCGAACTGCATCGCCCGCAGCACCCGCAAGGGGTCTTCCCCAAAGGCGGGTCCCACGTGCCGCAACTGGCGCGCCTCCAGGTGCTCCCAGCCTCGATAGGGATTGAGGAAGCCGTGCTCCAGGAACGCGTAGCCCATGGTGTTGATGGTGAA
>JBGPEV010000473.1:0-3272 GCA_041482995.1 bacterium
AGGTGGGCGATCACATTTTCGCCACCATGTACAGCTACGGGCTGCACCTTCCGTTCACGGACGTGCGGCTGTTCGGCCAATCTCCGGAGCGGGGCGACATCGTGATCTTCCCCTTCCCGGGCGATCCCTCGGTCGAGTACATCAAGCGCGGGGTCGCCATGGGCGGCGAGACGGTGGAGGTGCGCGGCCGGGAGGTCTGGATCAACGGCAAGCCGCTCAACGAGCCCTATGCCACCTTCGACCCGGGCAAGGAAGCGGTGTTCGGCGTGAAGTGCGAGGGCCTGCGCTACTGCGGCCCGCTCACGGTGCCGCCGGGCCACCTGTTCGTGATGGGGGACAACCGGCTGGACAGCGCGGACAGCCGGGTGTGGGGGTTCGTGGACGAGGACACGGTGAAGGGCCGCGGGCGCATCATCTATTGGTCCCATGACCCGCGGGAAGGGCTGCTGAGCGGGTACCGCTTGACCCGCCTGGGCTCGCTGTTGCACTGACCGGAGCGGACGGCGCGTCCCGCCGCGGCGCGCCCGTCTTGCCCCGCGACGCGGCCGGTGCTTTCCCCAGGCGCCCGCCGGCCGGCGCCCGCTGGAGGTGCTTTGCAGCCCTCGCTTGCTTCGGGCGCCCAGCGGCGCCTGGGCATGGAGCCGCCATGCGCGTGCACGCTATGCCACCGTGGATCGGGCGCCTGGCCGTGCCCTTGGTGTTGCTGGCCCTGGCGTCCGCTCCGGGCGCCCAGCCCGTCAGCTTTGCCCCGCTGGTGAAGGCCCAGCGCGCCAAGGTGGTGCACATCAACACGCGTTCCGAAACCGAGCCCGCGGAGGAGGGCGAGCCGCTCGCGCCGCTCCGCCCCCCCCCCCCCACCCAGGGGTTGGGCACCCGCCACATCGTCAGCGCGGAGTGGTTTATCCACACCAAAATACACGTGGTCTCCAGCACGCGGGAGATCGCCGTGACCCTGGAAAGCGGCCGGAAGTATCGCGGCGAAATCGTGGGCACCGACGCCCAGACCGACCTCGCCCTGGTCAAGATTCCCGCCGCCGGCCTGCCCCCCGTGGAATTCGGCGATTCGGATCGCATCGAAGTGGGGGATTGGGTGATCGCCATCGGCAGTCCGCTGGGGCTCAATTACACGGTGACCGCCGGAATCATCAGCGCCAAGGGCCGCAACATCTTCGGCGTGGACAACCTGGCCTATGGCGAGTTCCTGCAGACCGACGCCGCCATCAATCCCGGCAGTTCCGGCGGGCCGCTCTTCGGCATGGACGGCAAGGTGATCGGCATCAACGCCGCGGTGAGCCGCCGGGGCCAGGGCATCGCCTTCGCCGTGCCCAGCAACCTGGCGGTCGAAGTAGTGCGGCAATTGCGCGAGAACGGGCGCGTGATCCGCGGCTGGCTGGGCGTGGTGATCCAGGAGCTGACGCCCGAGTTGGCCGCATCCCTCGGCCTGCCCGACGGCAGCGCCGGCGTGCTCGTCGACGACGTGCAGCCCCAGGGGCCCGCCGCCCTGGCGGGGTTACGCAAGAACGACGTGGTGGTGACCTTCCGCGGCGAGCGCCTCGCGCGCGTGGCGCAACTGCAGAAGCTGGTCGCGCTGGCCAAGCCGGGCACCGTGGTCGCCGCCGACGGGCTGCGCCGCGCCGTGGGCGAGACCGAGTGGAAGGTGTTCGCCGCCTCGGTTCAGGTGGGCAACGACCCCAACCAGAGCGGGGCGGAAGCCCAGCCGGCGGTGCTGCAACGGCTGGGGCTGGAATTGGCCCCCGTGCCCGAGTTCGTGCGTCAGCGGATGGGCTTGGGCCAAGGCGTGGGCGCGCTCGTCGATCGCGTGATTCCCGGCGGCATGGCCGAGGACGTGGGCCTGCAGGCCGGGGACGTGTTGCTGGAGGTGAACCGCCAGGAAGTGCGCGGCACGTCCGATGCGGCCGCCGTGCTGGACCGCGTCCGCGAGGCTCGCGCGCCCATCCTCATTCGGCGCGGCAACCAGGTGCTCTACCTCGTGCTCCATCTCCAGAGATAGCGAACCCACCCGGCCCTCCCCGCGAAGTGGACCCTTTGCATAAGTCCCCTCAACCGCCCATCCGGCCCTCACCCGTCATTGCCTGTCGCCAAAGCCACTCTCTCCCGCTGCGCGGGCGAGGGAGACAGGCCGCTCCGTTGGACCATACGGGAACCCCCCGCCCGCGACGCGGGAGAGGGTGCCCCAAAGGGGCGGGTGAGGGCCGGCGTGGAGTCCGCCTGCATCCACGCGAAGGCCCGACCCGCCCCCGAATGGGTGGGTCGGGCGTCCCCGCCCGACGCCGAGAAGCAGACGAGCACCCGTCCTACCGCTCCTTCGCCGCCGTCGCCTTGCCCGCCTCCCGCCCGTTCGGCTAGGGTGAGGGCGCTGACCGCCACGCCCTGCTGCCGCGCATTCCGCTGAGCCGCCCGCGATGTCCCGTGAGTTCCTGGCGCCCGCCGAGCCCCTGCCCCACCGTCTCTACACGCTCGGGCCGGAAGGCACGTTCAGCGACCAAGCCGCGCGCAAGGTGCGAGACGCCCTCGGCGCCCCCGCTCTGCCGATCATCTACACGCGCACCCTGCCCGAGGTGCTGGCCAAGACCGAGGCGGATGGCGAGAGCTTGGGCGTGGTGCCCATCGAGAACTCCGACGCGGGCACCGTGATTCCCGTGCAGGAGGGCTTGGTCAAGCACCGGCTCACGATCCTGGCCGAATACAGCCTGCGCGTGCGCTTCAGCCTGCTGGCCAACCGCCCGCCCGCCCAGGTGCAGACGCTGCTCTCCCAGCCTGTCGCCTACGACCAGTGCACGGAGTTCGTCACGCACCACCTGCCGAAGGCGCAGATTACGTTCACGAACTCCAACATCGAATCCCTGCACCGGTTCCTGGCCGCTCACGCCGCGGGGGAAGCGGTCGCGGCGGTGGTGCCGTGGGAGGCGGGGCAGGCCCACACGGAGCACCTGCTGCACGCGGACATCCAGAACTTCGCCAACAACACCACGCGCTTCGTCGTGGTGCGCCAGCGGCGCGAGCGGGAGGTGTTCGACTACGCGCGCCACAAGACCTCGGTCTACATCGAGCCCGTCGAGGACCGGCCGGGGCTGCTCTACGCGCTGCTGAGCGTGTTCAACACCTACGCGCTCAACCTGTGCCGCCTGGAATCCCGCCCGGACAAGGTCACGCCCTGGAAGTACGTGTTCTTCATCGACTTCAACAACGGCCCCGGCAGCCCCCAGTGCGTCCAGGACCTGGTCAAGACCGGCCACCGCATCACCGTGCTG
>JBGPEV010000474.1:0-3268 GCA_041482995.1 bacterium
CCCCACACAGGCAGACCGCGGGCCGCCAAGCGCCTCCCGACCGACCGGCTAAGCTTCTTATATTATTGAATTAAAATCGAAATTTTGGATCACAGACCATGGAGAGGCGGACCTCTTTCCTTTGAATAGGGCCGATGATACAAATTCAGCGGCGGCAAGCCAATCGAACTGTCTCAGCGCCGCGCTTTCCCAGCCGGGAAAGGACGCTTCCGGTCCACGGAACTATGCGGATAGTTCTTAAGTGCTAAAGGTTAAACGTGGAAGGCAAAGTGAAGTGGTTCAATGAGGCCAAAGGGTACGGGTTCATCACGCCCAGCGACGGTGGGAAGGACCTTTTTTGCCACCAAACGGAAATCCGCATGGAGGGGTTCCGCACCCTGAAAGAAGGACAAGCGGTGGAATTCGAGGTGCAGGAAAGCCCGAAAGGCCCTGCCGCGAAAAACGTCCGCCCGGCGTAGCGCCCGGAAGAAAAGTGGCGCTCCTGACGCGGCAGGAATGCGTCGCGGGCGCCGCCCGATGGCCAGCCCGTTAGGCCGCATCCTCCGGCCAGTGATGCCCCGCGTGTTCCGGCGCTCGGCTTTGCCCACCCGGCCACCGCGCGGGAGGGGTGTTGCGTCCCGCCGCTCCCCGTTCGGCCCAGCCGATTTACCTTGCCGTTGCTCACCCCGTGCCGGGGAGCCCTTCCACCGTGCCATCGCGCCGCCGGAGGAAGCCGTAGCGGAAGCTTCCCGCCCCATCGAGCAGTTCCACGCGCACGTGATCCGCGGTGACGCGAAACCAGGCCAATCCGGTATCGCGGTGCACGAACAGGCTTTGGGCCCGGGTGCCCTTGAAGCGCTCCCCCGCGGCCACCTTGTCGCGGTAGTGGCTGCCCCCCGCTCCGCTCACGACGTATTCAGTGGCCTGACCCGGCAGGCGCAGGTGCTCCAACTGGTGATTGTGGGCGCCGACGTAGAAATCCACCATGTGCCGCAGATAGCGCCGCCAGTACCACCGCCCCACCGCGTCCATGTCCCCCTGGGCGCCCGAGCCATAGAGCGCATGGTGTCCGTAGACGAAGGTCCAGCGGGCGGGGTCCGGCCGCAACCGCTTGCGCAGCCCGATCCACGCCAGCAGGTTCAAGTTGGTATTGAGCGCGAAGAAGCGCGCCGGGCCGGCCTGGAACGCGTACTGGAAGTTGGGCATGCGCCACGTGCCGCTGCGCAGGCTATAGAGCACCTGGGCGAGCGCGTCCTTCTTCACGTCGTGATTGCCCAACACCGGCAGCACGGGAACGCCGATCGCGCCATAGAGGGCTTCATAGTGGCTCTGCCACTTGGGATCGTGGATGGAACTCACACCGTGGTTGTAGAAGTTGTCCCCCAGAAACAGGATGAAGTCGCAACGCCGCTCGGCGCTGAGGCGGCGTGCCGTCTGGGCCACGGCCTGCTGGTCGGCGTCACCGGTGCCCACGTCCCCCAGGGCCAGGAAAGACAGGGTGCCCGGCTCGTGGGGCTGGATGTGCACGTCGACGACGTCCTCCCGCAACGCGAAGAAGCCCTTGCGGATCAGCTTGCGGCAGGCCCACCAGCCGGCCCGGATGCCCAGCGCGAACGCGAAGATCAGCGCCGCCAGCAGCGGGACGGTCCAGAGGATCATGGTTGCGCTCCGGCGGGCGCCGTTTCCGGCCAGCACCCGGTGCGGATCTCCGGCGCGCCCCGCCGCCGGTGCGCGTGCAGCAGGTAGGCCTCGGCCGGTTCCCCAGAGGCCAGCACGATCGGCCGGCGCTCGTACACGTGTGGGTGCTCCTCCAACGCGTCGAGCCGCGCCAGCGTGGCGGCGCTCACCTCATACACCTCGCCGGCGACGGCCGTGCTGCCTCCGGCGAGCAGTCCGGGGAACTCGCCCAGGTCCACCAGCGTGTAGCGCGGCGGCGTCTCGGCCGGGCCCACGTAGCGACTGTCCGCCAACAGGCCGTGGTTCGCCTGGCCGCGCAGCAGGCTTCCATAGACGAAGATGCGGTGCATGGGGGGATCGTAGCACGGATGGGTCGCATGCTCATCCAACGTTCACACAGGAGATCAAGTTGCCTTCCTATAAGGTATACCTTACACTGGCTCATGCGCCCGGCGGCCGAGTTGGTAGTTGAAGTATACAGCACTCTCGATGGGCGCGTGCCGTTCCAAGAGTGGATGATTTCCTTGAGAGATGGCCCAACCCTTGACCGCATCGACATGCGCTTGGCGAGGCTACGGAGCGGGAACCTGGGGGATCACCGGATGCTTGCTGGGGGAATTTTTGAACTGAGGATATTTCATGGCCCGGGCTATCGTATCTACGGCGCGCGCCAGGGCGCACGCTTCATCCTCCTCCTCTGCGGGGGAGACAAGGGCAGCCAACAGAAGGACATCGCCGCCGCCCGGGAGTTCTACGCGGACTACCGCGCGCGGGCACCCACCGTCGGTTGACTACCGTGGGTGGCTGCTGGAGCGCCTGCGAGCCTCCCCAGAACGGTGCATCGGCTACCTCAACGCGTGCCTAGAGGATGGGCCGAGCACGTTTCTCATCGCGCTGAAGGATGTGGTGGACGCCCGCATGGGGATGACGCGCTTGGCGCGCAGCTCCAAGCTGCACCGGGTGTCCCTGCACGAGGCGCTCTCTGCCAGCGGCAATCCCCGGTGGGACAGCATGCAGCGCGTCTTGGCGGCGCTGGGACTGCGCATCACGGTGGCCCCAGCAGCGGGGAAGGCGAGGAAGCGGCGAGCAGGCTGAGGACAGGTGCCGTGTAAGCTCCCTCAACGTTTGCCGCACATGGCCCATCCGGCATACACTTGCGTGACGGCGGCACGAGGCAGTCCAACCGGCGAGTGCGTACCCCATGTCCCTTCCCCTTGCTTCCCGTGAAATCCTCCTCGGCGTGACCGGCGGCATTGCCTGCTACAAGGCGGTGGAGGTGCTGCGCGGGCTGAAGCGCGCGGGGGCGGAGGTGACCGTGGTCATGACCGGCCACGCGCGTGAATTCGTGCAGCCGCTCACGTTCCAGACGCTCTCAGGCCGGCCGGTGGGCACGACCCTGTTCGACCTGGATCAGGAGAGCCGCATCGGGCACATCCGCACGGCGGAGCGGGCCGAGCTGGCGCTCGTGGCGCCTTGCACCGCCAACGTGGCGGCCAAGCTGCGGGCGGGCTTGGCGGACGACTTGCTCACGACGATCCTCTTGGCCACCACGGCGCCCATCTATCTGGCGCTGGCCATGAACGACAACATGCTGGCGAACGCCGCGACGCAG
>JBGPEV010000475.1:0-3263 GCA_041482995.1 bacterium
CACCGTGCCGGAAGCGGTCGGCATCGTGAAGAAAGCCGCCACGACCAAGTTCGACGAGTCGGTGGACCTGGCCCTGAAGCTGGGCGTGGACCCCCGCAAGGCCGACCAGATGATCCGCGGCTCTTGTAATCTGCCCCACGGCACCGGCAAGACGGTGCGCGTCCTGGTGCTGGCCAAAGGGGCCAAGGCCAAGGAAGCCGAGGCCGCGGGCGCGGACTACGCCGGGGCGGAGGAGTTGATCGAGAAGATCCAGGGCGGCTGGCTGGAGTTCGACCGGGTGGTGGCCACGCCCGACATGATGGGCCAAGTGGGGAAGATCGGGAAGATCCTCGGCCCCCGCGGTCTGATGCCCAACCCCAAGGTGGGCACGGTGACCCAGGATGTGGCCAAGATCGTCTCCACCATCAAGGCGGGCCAAGTGGAATTCCGCGTGGACAAGGCGGGCATCGTGCACGTTCCCGTGGGCAAGGCCTCCTTTGACGAGCAGAAGCTGGCGGACAACGTGAACGCACTGCTGGACACGATCAAGCGCATGAAGCCGGCGACGGCCAAGGGCGTGTACTTGAAGAACGTGACGATCAGTTCGACGATGGGCCCCGGCGTGTCCCTGGAAACGAGTGAAGCAGCCAGCTAGCGCCGGGCGGTTCCGGCGCCGGTGAGCATCCCCTTCGAGGAGCACCGCCAGACGACAGTTCATTCGATGCAGCGATGTCAGAGACAGCAGGGGTCACGCCCGGGCCCAAGTTCCCCCGGGGCGTGACGTAAATCGAAAGACCCCGCCGAGACATCGGAGCGACTCCGGCCGCGCCCCGCGCGCGATCCGGCCCGCGGCAGCAGCGCTGCCGCGCCGTACCCCCCTCCGATCCGGCCGTTCTTCCCCTGTCCGTTCAAGACGCCGCGCAAGACACTGCGCCCCGCCGCCCCCGCAAACGGGTGGCCGGCGCGAGGCAACCGCCTGGCCCCCCGGCGCGATCCGGGACCGGCAGGCCAACCACCGGTGGAGAAACGCACGTGAAACGCACGGAGAAGGAAGCGGCGGTTCAGGCCTACGCCCGGATTTTCAAGAACAACACCGTCGGGTTCCTGGTGGACTTTCGGGGCATGAACGTGAGTTCGGTGACCGAACTGCGCCGCAGGCTCAATGAGTCCAAGACGGGCATGAAGGTGCTGAAGAACCGCATGGCCAAGATCGCCGTGATGGGCACCCCGTTCGAGTCCCTCAAGGACAAGATGACCCAGACCCGCGCCTTGGTGTACGGCAACGAGCCCGTGGCGCCGGCCAAGGTCGTGGTGAAGTACGGGAAAGACCACGACAAGTTCAAGGTGGTGGCGGGCGTGCTAGTCACCGGCGCCACGCCCACCCTCCTGGATCTGCAGCGCGTGCTGGCGCTGGCCACGCTGCCTTCGCGGGAAGAACTGCTGGCCAAGCTGCTGTTCCTGTTCAAGGCGCCGCAGACCCTATTCGTGCGCACCCTCATGGAGGTCCCCGCCAAGTTCGTGCGCGCACTTGCCGCCGTGCGCGACCAGAAGGAGCAGGCCGCCTAGCGCCAGTGATGGCGCGCAAACCGCACAGTGCCGGTGACGGCGCGCAAACCGCACAGTGCCGGTGACGGCGCGCAAACCGCGCAGCGACGGTGACGGCGCGCAAACCGCACAGCGCCGGTAACGGCGCGCGAGCAAGACGGCGCGCACCAGTGTTTTGAGACGGGAAGGCGGTACACCCGGCCCTCCCACAACCGGCTGAGACCGCAGCGACGGTCCGTCAGCAAACCCAGTGGAGCGAGGTATCCCCATGGCAAGCATCACCAAGGAACAACTGATTGAAGCCATTTCCAGCATGTCCGTGCTGGATCTGTCCGAATTGGTGAAGGAAATGGAAGTCAAGTTTGGCGTGAGCGCCGCGGCCGCCGCCGTGGCAGCGCCCATGGCAGGCGCCGCCGCCGCGGCCCCGGCCGAAGTGCAAACGGCCTTCAACGTGATTCTGACCGCCGCGGGTGACAAGAAAATCAACGTCATCAAGGAAGTTCGCGCCATCACGGGTCTGGGCTTGAAGGAAGCGAAGGACTTCGTGGAAGGCGCCCCCAACATGGTGAAGGAAGGCGTCACCAAGGAAGAGGCGGACAAATTCAGGAAGCAACTGGAGGATGTCGGCGCCAAGGTGGAGATCAAGTAGCGCCCGCATAACGGATGTCTGGCCAGGGGTGGCGGGGGCGGTCCGCGCCGCTCCCGCACCGCCTGATGTGCCGGCGCCGCGCCGGGCGGCGCGGGATGGGCTGGGCATGCACGGGGAGATGCTAGGCAAATCGCGTGAGGCATGCTGTACTGCCCACGGACGGCGGTCGCGCTCACTTCCCTCTCGGGTTCCATGGATTCGGACGAGACCAAGGACAAGAACGATCAGGACGATTCGGGTGGTCTCGTCAGCAGGCTGCTGGCGTCCCGCACGGTGATCGTCTCCGGCGCGACGGACTCCCAATTAGCCCAGAAGGTGATCCAACAGTTGATTCTGCTGGACTTTGCGGACTCCAAGGCCCGCATCACCCTGCTCATCAACTCCCCCGGCGGCGAAGTGTTCTCCGGCTTCGCGATCTTCGATACGGTGCGCTTCATCACGGCGCCGGTCGTCACGGTGGTCGTGGGCCTGGCCGCCAGCATGGGCAGCATTCTCGCCCTGGCCGCGCCCAAGGGCAGCCGCTATGCCACGCCCAATGCCAAGTTCCTCATTCATCAGCCCCTGCTGATGGGGTACCAGGGCCGCGCGACCGATCTGGAAATCCAGGCCAAGGAAATCCTCAAGGATCGCGACCGCATCATCCAGCTCTATGCCGAGTGCACCGGCAAGGATGCCAAGGACGTCTCCCACGATATCGACCGCGACAAGTGGATGACCGCCGAGGAGGCGCTCGCCTATGGCTTGGTGGACCGCATCGTGACGAGACGCACCGAACTGCCCCCCGCCTGAGCCGGCCCCGCGGCGCGGGCTCCTGGGGCCGATCCCCGTGACCCGGCAGCAAGGGACTGCGGGCTAGTAGTGAGTCACGGCTTGTTTTTCGGATGCGGCGAAGACGCAGGGGTATCCAGAGGGGATGTGGCAGAGGCACAGCGTTCGCCCGAGGGGCCTCTATCCGGCCTTCGTCCACCTTTCCCCCAGAAGCGGGGGAAAGGCACGACGCGGATGGACAGGGGCTACCGGGGAAGCGCGGTCAGCCTCCGTGCGTGGCGCAAGCAATACCCTTTCCCCGCTTTTGGGGGAAAGGGCAGGG
>JBGPEV010000476.1:0-3262 GCA_041482995.1 bacterium
GAAGCCATGGCGGGTCATACATCCCGGCGCAGGGGGAGTGGGCACCGCGAATGGAGGCGCGGAAGACGGTACGGGCGCTCCATCCCTGGAGAAAAGCGAGCCTCCTGCAAATCGCGGGGCGGCGGGCTAACGGCCATTTTTTTACCGGCTCCCCGGCCAAAGGTCAAGCCGCGCACACCGTCCATCCCCGCGCCGGAGGCGGCTCCGCGTGGCTCTGGCCGGGGCTGCGCGGTGCGCCGGGCACTTGCGCGCCGGGCCGCCGCGCGCCCGCCCGGCGCGTTCCCGCGCGCGCCGTTTTGCCTCCCGCGGGCCGCCGCGCTACGGTAGGGCACGGGCGATCGGCGCGGTCGCCCGCACCTCTGGCCGCGCACCGCGCCGGCCCCTCCGCGCTTCCGCACCGCCGGCGGCGGACAGCCCAGGACCGCGATGAATCCGTTCCGCCTGGAAACGTGTCTCTACGACAACGAGCGGAGCGACCGTCGCATCCAGGTGTTCGACCGGGGCGAGAACCGGGAGTTGCGGTTCGGCAACCACATCACGCAAAGCGCCCGCTCCCATTCCGCGCCGGAGCGCCTGGTGCTCGACTACACTCGGGCGATGGCGTCGGGCATGGTCTTCCGGCCGGAAGCCGCCGAGATCCTGCACGTCGGCCTGGGCGCCGGGTCCATCCCCGCGTTTCTCCACCGCTTCTTTCCCCGGTTGCGGCAGCGCGTGGTGGAGGTGGACCCGGAAGTGATCCAGGTGGCCTACCGGTTCTTCGACCTTCCGCGCTCCGGGCGGCTGCGCGTGACGATCGGCGACGGCGCCGATTTCCTGCTCGCCACCCAGGAGCGCTACGACATGATCTGGCTCGATGCGTTTCACGCGGAAGGCGCCGCGCCCCAGATGTCCTCCCCCACGGTGCTGGCCCTGGCCCGGGAGCGGCTGCGGCCTGGCGGCTGGCTGCTGGACAACGTGTGGGGATCGGATCGCGCGGCCTTGCGGCGCACCGTGCAAACCGTGGGCGGCCTGTTCCCCGATCTGTGGTCGCTCTCCGTGCGGGTGGAGAGCAACGTGATCCTCATTGCCGGCAATCCGCGCCAGCCCCTGGACCGCGCGGTGTTGCGGGAGCGGGCCTACGTGCTGGAACAAACCGTGCCGCTGGAATTTTCCCACTGGGTGGAGCGCCTGAAAAACGGGCGCCTTCCGCCGGAATAGCGTCTTGGCCCCGGTCACCCCGCCGCGCCGGCAGGGCGCATCCCGGCCCATTCCAGGAGACCGCCATGGCCGCCGCATCCCCGAACCTGGCCGCGCTGGTGTTCGATGCCTACGGAACGCTCTATGACGTGACCGCGGTGGCCGCGCGCTGCGGGCACCACTTTCCCGGCAACGGACCGGCCGTGAGCGGCCTCTGGCGCCAGAAGCAACTGGAATACTCCTGGCTCAACGCGCTGATGGAGCGCCACCCGGACTTCTGGCGCCTGACGGAGGAAGGCCTGCGCTTCGCGTGCAGCGCTCTCGGGTTGCCCCTGTCCGACGCGGTCGCCGCGGATTTGATCGGCGAGTACCTGAAGCTGTCGGCCTATCCGGAAGTCCCGGGCGCCCTGGAGCGGCTGTCGCGCAAGCTGCCGCTGGCGATCCTGTCCAATGGCACGCGGACGATGCTGGAGGGGGTCACGCGGCACAACGGCCTCACGGAGCGCTTCCGCAACATCCTGAGCGTGGACGAGGCGGGGGTCTTCAAACCCGCCCCGCGGGTCTACCAACTGGCCGTGGAGCGGCTCGGCGCGCCCAAGGAGCGCATCGGATTCGTCTCCACCAACGCGTGGGACGCCGCCGGGGCCAAGTCGTTCGGCTTGCACGTCATCTGGATCAACCGCTTCAAGCGCCCGCGGGAGCGGTTGGGTTACGAGCCGGACCGGGAAATCCACACGCTGGACGAATTGATCCCTATCGTGGGGGCGTGACCCGGCACCGCGCCTTTGCAGGCTACGGAAAAACTGCCTATCCGCAGATTACGCAGATTGATTTTCAATTCGTACGGCTGAGCGCCCATTTCTTTGCACGTTGCCGGCACAACGCGGACGGCATGTCCATCTTCCGCTGGGACCCGCCTGGGGAGCCAACCTGCCTGAAATTTCATCCCGTCAAGTCCTCTGTGTGGGCTCCGTGCAGACGGACACGGAGGTCTGAAAGAAAACCTGCGTAATCTGCGGATTCGTCGTTGTTAGCCCTTCAAATTGAGGTTTTTCCGTAACCTGTTAGGGGGAGCCCCGCCCGCCCGCGCCGGCCGCAGGCGGAAGATCCGGTGCGGCCACCGGCAGGTACACGCAAAAGGTGGAGCCTTCTCCGACGCGGCTGCGCAGGTCGATCACCCCTCCGTGCTGCTGAACGATGCCGAACACCGTGGACAGGCCCAGGCCCGTGCCCTTTCCGACTTCCTTGGTCGTGTAGAACGGCTCAAAGATGTGCGACAACACATCCTCGGGAATCCCGATGCCCGTGTCGGTCACGGTGAGCCGCACAAAGGGGCCCGAGATGCGCTTGCCCAGGTAGCAGGTGTGATCGCTCAGTTCCACCGTGTCCATGGCCACCGTGAGCGCGCCGCCCTGGGGCATGGCCTGCACGGCGTTCACGCAGAGATTCATCAGCACCTGGTGCATCTGCGTGGGGTCGGCAATGACGGGGCTCAACCCCTCCGCCATGGCGGAATGCATCGCGACGTTCTTGGGCACGGTGGGGCGCAGCAGCGTCAGCACCTGCTCGGCGACTTCCTTCAGGCTGATGTGCTGCCGGGGCGCCTCGGCCTGCCGCCCGAACTGCAGGATTTTGGAGACCAAGTCCCGCCCCCGGTGTCCCGCTTCTTGGATCAGGCGCAGGTACTCCGCTTGGCGCGAATCCGGCGGGAACTCCTCCCGCATCAGCTCCACGTAACCCAGCACGGGGGTGAGGATGTTGTTGAAGTCGTGGGCAATGCCGCCCGCGAGCGTGCCGAGCGCCTCCATGCGCTGGGAGCGTCTCAGTTGCTCTTCCAATTGTGCCCGCTCGGTCACGTCCTTCTGCACGCCCACGAAGCCGGTGATTTCGCCCTTGGCGTTGCGGATGGGGGAATTGGTGGATTCGGTTTCGTAGAACCCGCCATCCTTGCGCCGGTTGGTATAGCGGCCCTTCCAGATACGGCCCTCACGCAGGGTCGTCCACAGCCTTGCGTAGAAGTCCGCGCCGTGCTTGCCGCTCTTGAGGATGTTCGGTGTGTGGCCGATCGCCTCGGAGCGGAGATAGC
>JBGPEV010000477.1:0-3255 GCA_041482995.1 bacterium
CGCTCCACGAGTGCATGGGCCAGCGCTTCGCTCTCCACCAGGATGCGGCCCTCGCCGTGGCGCACGGGCAGCTCGATGGCGTCCATGCCTTTCGTGAACACGCAGGGCGATACAGGGTCGACCCGCAGGTGCACCCAGCGGTCCTCGAACCGGCCGCTGGCGTTGTTGGTGAGCGTGACCCGCTGCGCCCCGTCCTCCGCGCCGGACGCCTCATTGCCTGCGACCTTCCCTGACGCACCGTCCAGCGCGCCGGGCAGCAGGCCGCACTTGGCGAGCACCTGGAAGCCGTTGCAGATGCCGAGTACCGGGCGCCCGTCGTCGACAAATCGGCGCAGGCGCTGCAGGAAGGTGCCGCCGCCCAGGGATTCCGGGATGGGCCGGTAGCGGAAGCGGTTGGCGCAGGCGCGCCCGCCGCCCAGGTCGTCGCCGTCCATGAAGCCGCCGATCATCACCAGGAACCCGTAGTCCTCCAGCGCGATGCCGGACGTGTAGATCTCGGTGATGTGGCGCACCTCGACCGCTTCGCCCCCCGCCTTGTGGCAGGCGTATGCGGTCTCCCGCTCGCAATTGGTGCCGAAGCCCGAGAGGATCAACGTCTTTGCCATGTCCCCTTATAGCCAGCGGCACCCGCGTTGTCACAAAGACAAAGGAGGGGAAAGCTCGTTTGGGATTTTTCCCGGAATGGGTCTGATTTCAACTGTTTCAGATGTAAAGTCAGGGCAGTTCGGGGTCCGGCGGTGATCCACTCGTCCCTGCTAAACGGTCTCTCTTGACCGGTTCATGCCCCATAGAAGGTCCGTTTGATGATTTTCATAAATTATGAATTATATCAATCTATTGGCGAGTCAAAGAATCCGACCGCAGAGAGCGGTGCGATGCGTTTCAGCGTCGGCAGAACCGGTTCGCCGACGCCTCTCACCCAATTTCACAAGTGTATATGACTAGGCGACGAAGTCAAGCGTGTTTCACTCCTGCCGAATCCGGGTCAAAGCCCCCGAACTTCCTGCTGATAGACTATGCGAGATCTGGCGCGCCAGTCACGGGATTGGATTGGCCCGCGGGAAAGAAGTGGTTTTTGCCCTCCCCGGGCAAACCGGGTAAGAATAGAAATTTCCCCGCCCCTTGGGGGAGGTCTGTAACGGGCGGGGGACGGCATACGATCCATTGCGGAGCGGGGCTTCACCCGCCAAGGCACGATTCCATGACCAAGCGCGTCTACAATTTCGCCCCCGGGCCGGCCACGCTGCCGCTGCCGGTGTTGCAGCGGGTGCAGGAGGAACTGCTCGATTTCCAGGGCCTGGGCGCCTCCATCATCGAGATCAGCCACCGCTCGCCCGAGTTTGAGCAACTGCTGAAGGAGACCGAGCAGCTGGTGCGCGAGCTGATGCACGTGCCGCACAATTACAAGGTGGTGTTTTGCCACGGCGGCGGCCAGCTCCAGTTCTCATGGTGCCGCTGAACCTGATCGGGCTGAAGCCGGCCAAGAAGGCGCTCTACGTCCTCTCCGGCGTGTTCTCCGAGCGCGCGGCGGAGGAGACGGAGAAGTACGGCACGGTGAAGATCGTCGCCAGCAGCAAGGACACCCGCTACGACCGCATCCCGGCCCTGGACCCCAAGGCGGTGGAGCCGGACGCGTCCTATCTGCACATCACCACCAACAACACGGTAATGGGCACGCGCTGGCAGAAGTTCCCCGCCAGCAACGGCGTGCCGCTCGTGGGCGACGCCACGTCGGAGATCCTCTCCCGTGAGATCGACGTGAAGCAGTTCGGCCTGCTGTTCGCGGGCGCCCAGAAGAACGTGGGCCCGGCGGGCCTGGCCGTGGTGATCGTGCGGGAGGACCTGCTGGGTCACGTGCACCCGCACACGCCCAAGATGCTCAGCTACACGCAACTGGCCAAGGACGGCTCCCTCACCAACACGGTCAACACGTTCGCCATCTACGTCAGCAAGCTGGTGCTGGAATGGCTGAAGAACGAGGGCGGCGTCGGGGCGATCGAGCAGGTGAACGACAAGAAGGCGGCGCGGGTGTACCAGGCGCTGGACCGTTCGGGCGGCTTCTACAAGGGGCACGCCCTGAAGGAACACCGCTCCACCATGAACGTCACGTTCACCCTGCCCTCGGCGGAGTTGCTGGCGAAGTTCCTCAAGGAGTCCAACGCCGCCGGCCTCTACGCCCTCAAGGGCCATGCGCGGCTGGGGGGCGTGCGCGCCTCCATGTACAACGCCATGCCGCTGGCCGGTGCCGAAGCCCTGGCGAGCTTCATGGAAGAGTTCCAGCGCAAGAATGGGTAGGCATGGGTCACGCTTCGAGTATTCGCACCGCGGAACGTGCCGGCCGGCGCGTGACCTCTCCCCCCGGCCCCCTCACCGCCGTGAGCGCCGCTTGCGGCTCGAACCAGCAGCGCTGGGGAGGGGGTGTCGCGAAGCGACGGGGGAGAGGTTTGGCGCTGGCGATTGTCGCCGCCTTGGCCCTGCTGGCGGCAGTCGCGGCCTGTGACCGCTCGGGCAATTCCCGGCCCGCCTCGGGTTCAACCGGGTCCGGTGCGGCCCAACCGGCGGCCCAGTCGGCGCCGGTTGCCGGGAGCGTGCCCGTGATCGTCTGCCTGGGGGACAGCATCACGGCGGGCTATGGGCTGCGCGAGGAGCAGAGCTATCCCGCGCTGCTGCAGGCGCGCCTGAAGGCGATGGGCCTGCCGCACCGGGTCGTCAACGCCGGCGTGAGCGGCGACACCAGCGCGGGCGGGCTGGCCCGCATGGATTGGCTGCTCAAGCAGCGCATCGACGTGCTGCTGGTGGCGCTGGGCGGGAACGACGGCCTGCGGGGCCATCTTCCCGAGGACATGGAGAAGAATCTGGCGGCCATCGTCGAGAAGGGGCAAGCCGCGGGGGCGCAGGTGGTGCTGGCCGGCATGCGCATGCCCACGAACTATGGCCCGGACTATACGCGGGACTTCCAGGCGGTCTATCCGGCCTTGGCGAAGAAGTACCACGTGCCCCTGCTGCCCTTCCTGCTGGAGGGCGTGGCCGCCAACCCCACGCTCAATCAGGCGGACGGCATTCACCCCACGGCGGAAGGCGCGAAGATCGTCGAAGCGAACGTCTGGCAGGCGCTCGCGCCGCTGATCCGCCGCCCATAGGCCCACCCCAACCCCCGCTCCGGCCACACTGTGCACAATCCGCAATCCCCCCACGACCTGTTCGGCACCCCCGGCGGCAGTCCGGCCGGCGCTGTTTCCGGCAATACGTCCGGCA
>JBGPEV010000478.1:0-3252 GCA_041482995.1 bacterium
AGGACGCCCGTCAGCAGCCGCGCGGAGAGGCGCTCACCCGTGGACAGCAGGTTGTCCTGGGAGCGGGGCGAGAGCTCGCGGATCACCTCGATCGCCTCCAGGAAGCCCCGCAGGCGCCCCAGTTCCTCGCGCACGAAGGCGGAGGTTTCCTCCTTGAGGGCGGGGTCGCGGATCGCCTTGTCCGCCGCGGCCAGGTGATTCTTCTCGATGACGCCCAGCGGCTCGTTGAAGCTCGCGCCCTGCAGCGCCCAGTCCGCCGCGGTGAGCAGCAGGCTGGTCGTGCCCTCGGACTTGACGGTGCCGCTCATCGCCGAGACGACGGCAATCACCGCGTGGGTCTTCAGCGTGCGATCGATGATGCCCGCGACGTTCAGCAGGCGCTCGCCGCTGCCGACGCTGGTGCCGCCGTACTTCTGGACGATGATGCCCATGGTCTCCCGCGCTTCCTTCCGTGGCCCTCCGCCGCCGCCCGCAATGCCGACCCATCATGCCCATTTTGCCCTGTGCCTTCAATGGGAGGAACAGCAAACTACCTTTTCGCGCAAAGGCGCAAAGGGCGCAAAGAACCGCAAAACAACAACAACGGCGCTCGCGCAAAGGCGCAAAGGCGCAAAACTGCAACCGCAATGACAACGGTAATCGTGCCCGGGTCTCGAGCAGGTGCGGCGTACGCCGGTCACTCCCGGGAAGCCGAGTTCCATTTGTGCAGTTCTTTGCGCCTTTGCGCGAGGCGGCAGGTGCTGTTCGTTGTGCCCGTTGTGTCGTTGTAGTTCAGCCGTTGTGTATTTCTTTGCGCCTTTGCGTGAGACCTTCTTGCAGTTGCTATGCGTCCTTTGCGCCTTTGCGAGAGGCCCGCTGTCCAGCCCTTACGGGGAATCGCGGAAGCGGTTGATGATGGGGTAGCGCCGATCCCGGCCGAAGATCTTGGGGGTAATCTTCACGCCCGGGGGGGCCTGGCGGCGCTTGTACTCGGCGCCGTACAAGAGTTGCTCGACGTGTTTCACGGTGTCCCGCTCAAACCCGGCGGCGACGATCTCGTCGATCCCCTGCTCGCCCTCCACCAGCCGCATCAGGATGCCGTCCAGGATCTCGTAGGGCGGCAGCGCGTCCTGATCGGTCTGGTTGGGCCGCAATTCCGCCGTGGGGGCCTTGGTCAGGATGCGCTGGGGAATCACAGCGCCCCCGCGGCCGCGGCCGCCGGGCGGGAGGTGTCCGTTGCGCCACCCGGCCAGCGCATAGACCGTCATCTTGTAGACATCCTTCAAGACCGAATACCCGCCATTGGTGTCGCCATAAAGGGTGGCGTATCCGACGGACAGTTCGGACTTGTTGCCTGTGGTGAGCAGCATCGCGCCGAACTTGTTGGAGAGCGCCATCAGCGTGACGCCGCGGATGCGGGACTGCAGGTTCTCCTCGGTCACATCGCGCGGGCGCTCGCCGAAGAGCGGCCGGAGCATGCGCTCGAACGCCTCCACCGCCGGCTGAATCGGGATCGTGTCCAGCCGTACCGCCAGGGCGGAAGCGCACGCGGCGGCGTCCTCCAGGCTCTCGGCGCTCGTGAACACCGAGGGCATCATCACGCAGTGCACGCGCTCCGGCCCCAGGGCATCCACGGCCACGGTAGCGCTCAGCGCGGAATCGACCCCGCCGGAGAGCCCGATCAACACACCCGGGAACCCGGTCTTCTCGACATAATCCCGCAAGCCCAGCACCATGGCCCGGTAGATGCGCTCCAGTTCGGAGGCGGCCGCGACGTGGGGGACCGGCTCACAGCGCCAGCCGCCCGGCTGCCGCTCCCAGCGCGTTACCGCCGTCTGCTCCTGGAATTCCGCCAGTTGCACGGCCACGGAGCCGTCCGCGTTCAGCGCGAAGGATGCGCCATCGAACACGAGTTCGTCCTGGCCCCCTACCTGGTTGGCATAGATGATAGGCAGACCCGTTTCCCTCCAGCGCGCCTGGGCGATCTCCATCCGCTGCGGTTGCTTGCCCGCCTCGAAGGGGGAGCCGTTGGGAACGATCAGGATTCCCGCACCCGCGCGCTTGAGATGGGCGGGGACGGTGGGCGTCCACAGATCCTCGCAGATCAGCACGCCCAGGGCGGCGTTCCGGAATTCCACGGGCGCGGGGAGCGGACCCGCGGTGAAGACGCGTTTCTCGTCAAATACCCCGTAGTTGGGCAATTCGTGCTTGAGGCAGACCGAGGCGATGCGGCCGCGGTCCAGCAGCAGCGCCGCGTTGTAGAGCGCGCCGGATTCCACCCACGGAGTCCCGACCAGGAGCGCCGCGCCGCCGTCGGCGGTCTCCCCGGCCAGTTCCAGCACGGCGTTGCGGCAGGCCTCTTGAAAGCGCGGTTTGAGCACCAAGTCTTCCGGAGGATACCCGCAGATGCAGAGTTCCGGATACACCACCAGGTCGGCGCCCAGGCGCGTCGCCGCCTGCCGCGCGGCGCGAATCCGCGTCAGGTTGTAGGCGAGATCTCCCACCCGCGGATTGATCTGAGCGACGGCAATGGACAGGGTTGCGGTCATCGTCGGATCGGGGGGCCGGTGCGCAAAGGAGGCGGAACCGCGCGCGAGGTCGCCGCCTGGGACGCGGCAAACCGTGAGCGACGGCGCAATGCGATCATATGTCCAGCGGGGGGGGCTTTGCCAGCCCACGCCAATCCCGCCGCGAGACTTTAGCGTAAGTACAGGCGAACTCCACTCCGGCCCTCATCCGCCCTCAGCGCCTCTGGGCGCTTCGCGCGAGCGCTCAGCACCGTGCAGGGCACCTTCTCCCGCTCCGCGGGCGAAGGGAACTGCCGCGAAGGGCCACCAGTGCGGCTTTTCCCTCGCCCGCGAAGCGGGAGAGGGTGGCTTTGCCGCCAGGCAAAGACGGGTGAGGGCCGGATGGGCGGTTGACGGGAACTTGCCCAAAGGTCCCGGCGCGGCGGTTCGGGGGAGCCCTCACGGATTGGCGAATTCGCTAACGCCGCTCGTCCCGCCCCTTCAGCCCCGTTGCCGCCCCATGCGTGATGGCGACGGCCAACGCGTCGGCCTGGTCTTCCTGGAGCGGTTCGCGGTGGTTGAGCAGCACGGCGACCATGCGGGCCACCTGCTGCTTGTCCGCCCGGCCCGTGCCGACCACGGCCTGCTTCACTTGCGCCGGTGTGTACTCGTGCAAGGGGATGCCGCGCCGGGCGATGGCGGCGATGATCACGCCCCGGGCATGGCCCAACACCAGGGCGGAGCGGGCGCTCTTGGCGCTGAAGAT
>JBGPEV010000479.1:0-3229 GCA_041482995.1 bacterium
CGCCCGCCCAGCGCCGGACGCTTGCGGGAGGCGCCAGCAATGCTGTGGCGGCGTCGGGCACCCATTCGGCAGGCTCAGGGCAGGCTCCGGCCCGACCCACCAACGCAGCCTACTTCTTCGCGTCCGCCACGAGCGCGGGCTTGTCCCGGAACGCGTCGGGGAACATGCGCGCCAGGTTCGCGACTTTGGGCAGGTCATTGAACAGGATGTAGGGCTGGTCCGGGTGCAGGGTCAGGTAGTCCTGGTGATAGCCCTCGGCCGGATAGAATTTCTTGAGGGGATCGACCCGCGTGACGATCTTGTCGTGGAACACCTTGGCGCCGTTGAGTTGGGCGATGTAGGCCTTGGCCGCCTGCTCCTGCTCGGCGGTGGACGCATAGATGTGGGAGCGGTACTGGGAGCCCCAATCCGGCCCCTGGCGGTCGAGTTGGGTCGGGTCGTGGGCCACGGAGAAAAAGATGCGGAGGATCTCGCCGTAGCTGATCTGCTTGGGATCGTAGGTGATCTCCACCGCTTCCGCGTGACCCGTGCGGCCGCTGCCCACCATCTCGTAGTGGGCCGTGCCCGCCTCGCCTCCCGCATAGCCGGAGACGGCTTTCTGTACGCCCTTGGTGTGCTGGAAGACGCCCTGCACGCCCCAGAAGCAGCCGCCGGCCAGCACGGCCACCTGGGACCCCGCGGCGCCCGTTTTCGGCACGTCCACCGCCGCCGCGGGCAGGGCCACCGCCGGTTCCGCGGCCGCGCCCCGGCGCAGCCAGCCCATGCCGGGCAGCACCATGAAGGCGACGAACAGGCCCAGCAGGGCCACGGTGAGGACGGGCAGGTATTTCGGCATCTGGTCAAGACCGTACATGGTTCACTCCCCCAGTGAATGCGTGGTGTGGGTCAAGCCCGGGCGACGAAGTTGAGCGCCGCGGAATTCATGCAGTAGCGCAGGCCGGTGGGCCGGGGCCCGTCGTCGAACACGTGGCCCAGATGGGCGTCGCAACGCGCGCAGGACACGGCTGTGCGCGTCATGAAGAAGCTGCGGTCAACGATTTCGGCCACGTTGTGCTTGGAGATCGGTGCCCAGAAGCTGGGCCAGCCGGTGCCGGACTCGAATTTGGTGGCCGAATCGAACAGCGCCGTGTCGCAGCAGATGCAGGTGTAGACGCCGGCGGCGTGATGGTTCGCGTACTGGCCGGAGAACGCGCGCTCGGTGCCCTCGTGGCGCGCCACCTTGAACGCCTCGGGGCTCAACTGGGCGCGCCACTCGGCCTCCGTCTTCACGACCTTGGCCAGGGGCGCTGTGCCCGTGGACTTGCCGGCCGGAGAAAACGCCTCGATGAGCACCGCCTTGGATTCCGCCGGCTTACCGGCGGCCTGCGCTGATTTCCACATGGAATTCACCATCGCCAATCCCGCCGCCGAGGCCACGGCCTTCAGCCACGCCCGGCGCGATAGATTGAATGCAGGGGACTCCCCCGTGAATGGTCTTCGATTCCCAATCCCAGTCATCGCCAACTCCCTGCCCGGTTGTGCCGCCAACGGGACTCCCCGGGAGGATATCCCGACTTCCGCGGGTGACCGCAAGGGGCCGCTTTGTCCATCCACTATAGAGCAACACCGCGAAGGCGCACTGTAATCCACCGCACGGGGGTATTCCCACGAAACTGTTGGGGAACCGCAGATTACGCAGATTTCACCGATTTTTCCGGGCGCCCGGGAAATCGGAATTCCCGGCCTGGCAATCCGGCCCCGGTCGAGCATCCGATCGGAGCGTGCTCAGTCGGGCGGGTCAACCATGGACGAAGCCGTTCAGGGCCGTTGAATTCTGCGTCATCTGCGCAATCTGCGGTTCCGCAGTTTGGCAGTCAACTGTTCGCCGCCAGCTTGAGCTTGCCGGCTTCCAGCCATTGCAGGGGGTCTTCGGGTTTGCCGTTGACGCGGATCTCGAAGTAGACGTCGAAGCCCTCGTCCTCGGGCTGGTAGGTGGACTGTCCCAGCGCCGCGCCGGGCTGTACCCATTGGCCTTTCTGCACCAGCACCTGCTCCAGATGGCCATAGACCGTGTACAGGCCCTTGCCGTGGTCCAGCACGACCAGGTCCTGATAGCCGCGGAACGGCCCGGCGTGCACCACGCTGCCGCCCGCCACGGCCAGCACGGAGGTGTTCTCGGGTACGCGGATGACGATGCCGCGCTGGAACTTCTTCAGTTGATAGCGCGGGTCCTGCTGGCCGAAGCGCGCCACCACGCTGCCCTGCACGGGCGGTGGCAGCCTGCCGCGCAGCGCGGCGGGATCGGCGGGCGGGGCCTGCGGCGCGGCGGGGGCCTGCTCCAGCTTCACGAGGGCGGCTTCGACGCCGGCCTGGGAGGCGTCCAGTTCGGCGAGGTACTGGCCGTAAAGTTCCTGGTTCTTGCGCAGGTTCTGCAGGGATTCCCGCAGGCCGCGCTCCCGGTCCACCAGCAGTTTGCGTTCTTCCTCCAATTCGCCGCGCAGCGATTCCAGGTGGCCGAGGGTCGCGCGCAGGTCCGCCTGCTTCTGTTGCGCCTGCCGCGCCAGGGCCTCGTACTGCCGCAGGGCCTCGCGATCCGATTGCTGGAGGCGAGAAAGCACGTGCGTATCGCGGGCGAAGCTCTTGAAGCGCGCCAGTTGAAACAACGTGGCGGAATCCTCCGCCTTGGTCAGGCGGTACAGGCGGCGCAGGCGCTTGCCGATGCGTTGCCGGCTGCCGCGGATGCGCACGTTCAGGTCCGCCAGTTCCTGGTCCTGCTTGGCACGTTCGGCCGTGGTGCGCGCCAAGTCCCGTTCCATCTGCCCCTTGCGGTTGCGGGAGGCTTTCACCGCTTCGGACAGTTGCTCGACTTCTCCCAACGTCTCCTTCTCGGAGAGCTTGAACACCTCCAGCCGGCGCTCCATCTGCTCGCGCTCGGCGCGGATCTGCTGAATCTGCTCGCGCTTCTCGGAGACGGGGTCGGGCGGGCCGGACGGCAGGAGCGGGGCGGGCGTCTGGGCAAGGGCGGACGCCGCGATGGCAAACAGCGCGGCAATCCCGACGGCTGCGGCAATCGCCTCTCCCCCGCCCCGCGGGCGCCCCCTCTCCGGCACTTTTGGTTCGCACCGCGGGCGGTGCTCGCCGGGGAGAGGGGGAAGGGGGGAGAGGTTCGGCGGGTGCTCGGGGTGCCGGGGGGCCATTACGCCTCCAATTCGCGCAACATGCGGTTCACCGCCTGGCGGCTGCTCAGCGC
>JBGPEV010000480.1:0-3218 GCA_041482995.1 bacterium
AAGCGGGTCGAATGTGGACCGGGATAAAGAAGTGCCGTAATTGTGCCGCCGGATACGCAAAACGAATTCGGCTCAATTGCCTTGAGGTATTCTCCCTCAGCCGTCGGAGAAACAATTGACTTGCCGGAAGGAAGCACCAAGGCGAATGGCGGGCCCTCTTTACCTTGCGGCGCCTCGCCTTGAGCTGGCGCGCCCTGACCCTGCATGGCCTGGAAGTAAGCGCGGAAGCGGAAGTCATCCTCCTTGATCAGCTCCTGGTAGGAGCCGAGCTCTCCGTCCTTGATCGCGTTCAGGCGGTCGTCGGGATCCTGGGCCGGATCGGAGAATACCTGCCGCCGCTCGTAGGTGGTGCTGCGCTCGGCCGGAACGCGGCCCATCCCGCGCACGACGGCGCGGATGGTGGCCGGGGTCTGAAGCTGGCCGTTCAGCGCGCCGGCCGCCGTGGAGATGCTCTCGTTGATCAGCGTGCCGCCCAAGTCGTTGGCCCCGGCCATCAGCCCCACCTGGGAAAGCTTGGCGCCCTCCTTCACCCAGCTCACTTGGATGTTGGAAATCCACCCCTGGAGCATGATGCGCGAGACGGCGTAGAGCTTGAGGGTCTCGATGCCGCTGGGGCCCATGCGCAGCCCCGGCGGGCGGCGGCGCTGGAACATCGGCGCTTCCTCGAAGATGAAGCCCAGGGGCACGAATTCGGTGAAGCCGGCGTGCCCGTTCGCGAAGTTCTCCCGCTGCATGGCGCGCAGCAGGTCCAGATGCACGGCCTTGTCGCGGCTGGTCTCCACGTGTCCGTACATGATCGTGCTCGTGGTGCGGATGCCCAGGCGGTGGGCCGTGCCGATCACTTCCCGCCATTGGGCCGTGGTGATGCGGCCGGGGGAGATCACGTCGCGCACGCGGTCGATCAGGATCTCCGCCGACGTGCCGGGCAGGCTGCCCAGCCCCACGTCCTGCAGCGCGCGCAGATAGTGCTCGATGCTCACGTTGGAGAGCTGCGATCCGTACAGCACTTCCTCGGGCGAGAACCCGTGGACGTGCAGGCCCGGCACCGCCTCGGTGATGGCCTTGCACACCTTCACGTATTGCCAGCCGTCGATGCCCGGCGCGAGGCCCGCCTGCACGCAGACTTCGGTGGCGCCCAACTCGGCGGCCTCCCGCGCCCGGCGCACCACCTCCTCCAGGGGCAGGAAGTAGCCCTCGTTGGCCGTGTGCCCCCGGCTGAAGGCGCAAAAGCCGCAGCGCTTCACGCACACGTTCGTGAAGTTGATGTTGCGGTTGACCACGTAGGTCACCACGTCGCCCACGGCCCGGCGGCGCAATTCGTCGGCCGCCGCGAAGAGGAGCGGCAGGTCGGCCCCCGCGGCATCCAGCAGGCGGGTGCCCTCTTCCACGCTCACCTCGCCCCCGGCCAGCGCCTTGTCCAGGAGGCGCCCCACCTCGGGCGAAGGGCCCCGCGCCGGCGGCGCGAACGCCCCCGCAGCGGGCGAAGCGGGCCCGGGGTCGCCATGGCCCCACTCCCCGGAACGGAGAGCGCCGGGTGGCGCGGTCTTGGGGGAAGACATTTGCGAATCTCGCGGCTGGCCGAATGGGTAGAAAACGGGCGGAATTCCCGTTACTCTACACCAAAGTCCCGGGTTGGCAATTGGCGCGCCCCCGGCCCCACAGGGCAAGTGCAAAGTCATCGCTCTTGACCTGGATGTGAGCAGTGGGGCGGGCGTCTCGCCGCCAGATGCGAGTTGGCGGGCGAGACGCTCACCGCTACCGTCGCAACGGTTTGCAGATTTGACTTTGCACTTGCCCAGCCCGGCCCCACTGACTGGCCCGATCGCACCGTGGCGCCCGCGAGGAAAGCGGATGCAGGCAAATGGCGCAAGACTGCAATTTGACCGCACCCTCTGGGCGCGGTGGCAGAACGTCCATGCGTGGGTGGAGGGCGGCCAATTGCTCGTGGAACCCATCGACGACCGGGCGGAGGTCACGGTCTATGGCCCCTGGGGGGACGCGCTCGCCCGCTATGCGTTCCAGCACGGGCAATGGCGCAATGCCGAATCGGGGGCGGACCCGGGCGAGTTTGACGAATCCCTGGCCGGACGCGTGAGCCCCGGCCATGAGGTGTTGCCCGATCCGGCGCTGGCGTTGGCGGCCCAAGGCTATCGCAGCCGCCGGCCCATCCGCACCCCCATCGTGCCCGGAGACGAGAAGGTGCCCCGCGAGGACTCCGCCATCGTGCAGCGGCTGATCCGCGGCGCCATCGGCCTGTTTTTCGCCGGCTGGCTCGTGGTGTGGCTCGCGTGGGTCACCTATGTGGTTTGGAAGGTCTGGACGCGGCTGCGGACGGGCGACTGGCCGAAACTGACGCTGCGCGACCTGGGAATTCACTACCAATTCGGTTGGAGCGCCGTGCAAGGGACGGCCGACTACGTGCTGGACCTGGGTTTGGGCTGGACGTTCCTCCTGGCCGGGACGGCAGTGTATGTCGTGTTGGGAGGGATCGTCCTGTTCTTCCTGTTCATGGCCATCAAACTGGTGGAGGCGCTGATCCGCGCCGTCTATTCGACCGCCACCGCCGGCGCCGGGAACCGCCTGCAATGACCTCATCCACCCCTCCCGCGTTCCAGGCGCCCCTCGCCTACCGCCGGAATCCTCACCCCCCGGCCCCCTCTCCACCCTGTGGAGAGGGGGAGAAAACCAGCATTCCCTTCCGCACAGGGTGGGGAGGGGCAGGGGAGGGGCGATCATGACTCCCGCGTTCCAAGCGCCCCTCGCCTACCGCCGCCGCAAGACGCGCGTGGTGCCGGTCGGCACCGTGGGGGTGGGCGGCAGCGAGCCGATCCGCATCCAGTCCATGCTCACGGTGAACACGTGGGACGTGGACGCCGTGCTGTCCGAGATGCGCGAACTGGTGGAGGCGGGCTGCGAAATCGTGCGGCTCACCGTGCCCACGCAGAAGGACCTGGACGCCCTGCCGGAGATCCGCCGCCGCATGGCCCACGAGTCGCTCGCGGTGCCCCTGGTGGCGGACATCCACTTCAATCCGCGCCTGGCCTTGGGCTGCGTGCCGTACGTGGAGAAGGTGCGCATCAACCCCGGCAACTTCGTGGACAGCAAGCGCTTTGCCGTGCGCGAGTACTCCGACGCGCAGTATGCGGCGGAGCTGGCGCGGGTGGAGGAGGCGCTGGTGCCGCTATTGCGCGCCTGCGGCCAGCGCGGGCGTTCCATCC
>JBGPEV010000481.1:0-3205 GCA_041482995.1 bacterium
CAGATTGAAGGCAAGCACGTCACCCCTCCGACGAATGCGGCCGGGCCCCGCCGGCGGGCTGCGCGGCGCCGCGGACGCGGCCCAGGCTCTCCAACCGCTCGCGGTAGTAGCGCAGGCTGGCCTCGCCCCGCCCTTTGCCCGCCTCGGCCAGGTCCAGCGCCGCGCGGGCGGCTTCCTGGGCGCGCCCGGGCTGGTTGGCGCGGGCATAGGCCTCCGCCAGCGTATCGAGGATGTACGCGCTGCGCTCGGCGCTGGAGGCCTTCTGGGCCAGCGCCAGGCCCTCGTGCAGGGCAGCGGGCGCCGCATCGGGGCGGGTGACCAGCAGCCACGCCAGGTTGTTTTGCACCTGGGGGTCTTCCGGGGTGAGGCTCAAGATCAGCCGGTAGTACCGTTCCGCCCGCACCGCGTCTTGCCGGCGGTAGGCGAGCATGGCCAACTCGTGCAGCCCCGGCAGGTCCGCCAGCACGGGCGCTCCGTTGGACGCCAGCTTGCTCTCCAAATACCGCTCCATGACGCGCTGCGCCAGGGGCGTGGCCTCCAGCCCCCATTGCGCCAGGATTCCCACCGCCAGCACCGCCAGGCAGAGGGCCTTGAGGCGAGTCACCGTGCGGTGATGCCGCCGCAGCAACGCGGGATCGGCTTGCTGCGCCTGCTGCAGAAAGGTCACCCGCTCGCCGATGCCGTGGTGGTGCCAGTTGGCCTGCTCGACCGGAATGCCGTTCAGCAACGCCACCTTGGCGATCGCGGATTGGAAGGGAGCCAACCCGCCCCGCTGCAGCGCATGGCCGTCGGCCTGGCGTTCGAAGTGGCGGCTGAGAAAGCCCCAGCCCGCGCGCAGGAACAACAGCAGCGCCGAGAGCTCCACCACCGCGATCGCCCAGAAGGGGATCTGCACGCCAAACCACAATCCCGCCAGGTAGATCGCGCGCCAGCCCACCTGGATCAGCAATACGGCGCCCAGGATCGCGGCGAAGTAGTACCAGAGATGGCGGTACTTCAAGTGGGCCGCCTCGTGGGCGGTGACGGAGCGCATCTCCTCTTCCGTCAGCGCGGCGGCCAGCGTTTCGCTGAAGAGCAGGTAGCGGAAGCCCGGCACGATGCCGATCACGCCCGCCGTGGCAAAGCCGGTGAGCGCCTCCGGCCAGGCCAGCACGCGCACGCCGCGCACGCCGTTGGCCTTCAGCTCCTCCTCGATGATGCGCTGCGCGTCCTTGCCCTCCAGGGGCCGCAGCGCCCAGCACAGGCGCAGCAGCACCGGCATGGCGACGGCGGCGCACGCCACGTAGAACAGGGTCGGCACCACGATCGCCCACCAGAGTTGGCTCTCCGCCCCGCCCCCCCGCCCTTCGAGCACGGATTGCGTGACGGTGGCGATCCCCAGCCCCAGCACCACGAGCGCGAGAAAGGGCGTGGGCACCCGCAGCGCCTGGAGGAAGCCGCGCGCCGGCGCCGTGCTGCCCTCGCCGCCCAGCAGGTGGGGCGGCTGGAGCGCCAGGCTGTCGGTGATCCAGAAGTGCAGCAGCAGGATCGCCAGCGCCGCCTCGGCGCCGAACGGCCAGGCCGCCAGCAGACGGGTGACGCCCGCCGCCATGGGCGAGGCCGTGACCGTGGCCAGCCAAATGACCAGGGCCAGCCAACGGCGGCGCGAGATGCGCATGGGCGCCCGCGAGCCCAGCCAGCGCTCGGAGATCAGCCCCAGCAACCACCCCATCACCCAGGGCAGCAGGAACGCCAGGGAGGCGCGCCAGGCATCGACGGCCGCACCGCCTTCCGGCAGGACGGCCGAGAGCGTCGCGGCCGTCATGGCCACCAGGTAGAGCAGAAAGGGGAGGAACATGGTCAACCGTCCAAATGGAAAATCTCCGCCCGCCGCGCCGGAACCTCCCCGGCGCGCCAGCGCGCCGCCTGGGCGCTATAGGTAGCGGCAAAAAATGTTAGCCACGGATGAACTCAGATGAACTCAGATGGAATCTGCTGAAGCACCCAGGTTCCGGAGACTGACTGCAAGCAAGAAACTCGGGCCTGCTCTCCAAGTGGCTCTTGAGGCAGGCTGACCGGCCAGGGGCGCGCATTGCCCCGCCCGCATCACTGCATTGCGCTATCGTGTCCGCGTTTCTGATCTGTGTTCATCTGTGTCCATCCGTGGCTGAAGTTGTTTCGTTGTGTTTAGAGCATTTGTCAAAACTGCTGAAACACCCTTCGCCGCGCTCGAGGGCAGGCGCCGACCACGAAGACCACAAAGAGAATTCCACTCCGCGGGGCAGTGGTTTTGAGAAAGGCGAGGTAGCGCACCGGAACGTTCCGTTGGCTCAAATCGCTCGATGAGTCGGCGTGAAAAGTCCGCTGTTCTTCGTGCTCCTTTGTGTCCTTTGTGTTGAGGCCGTTTGCTGTTCTGTTGGGCGCACTCAGTAGTTGTAGCCGAACCCGATCAGTCCGCGCGTCACCGAGAGCACGGGGCCGGGACCGAAGAACGAGGACTGGGCGACCTTCGCTTCCACCAGGAAGCTGCGGCCCACGGGAAGGGCCAGGCCGAATTGGATGGGGATGAACGGCTCGAAGCGCGCATGAAAATGGCCGCCCCGTTCCACCGTCACCCCGTGCATGATGCCCAGACCGAGGCCGAAGCTCATCACGAACGTGCGCGCGATACTGAAGTTGAGGATCTCGGTGATGTCCAGCGTGATCACCTGCGCCGTTTTCACGTCGTTCCCGGGCGCCCATTCCAGCCGCGCATAGTCAAAGCCGCGGGAGAAGAAGATCCGGCTTTCCGGCCGGAAGGCGACGACGTAATCCACACCCTCATTGGCGACGATGCGCGCATTGGGGGCCGTCTGGGGCCGGGCGATGACAGGGACTTCCACGACGCCCTGCCATGTTTTTGCCACCTCGCGTCCGGAACTGAAGCGCTGGAAAATGCCGTCCGCGCCCTGGGCGAACGCCGGTTCGACCGGCGCCACACACAGAAGCACCGCCAGGAG
Source organism: bacterium (assembly GCA_041482995.1). Taxonomy (GTDB): domain Bacteria; phylum SAR324; class SAR324; order SAR324; family JACQKK01; genus JBGPEV01. The sequence goes on from JBGPEV010000481.1 coordinate 2,979, forward strand.
AAGCCAGCGCCGCGATGGATGAACGGTCAAGAGTCGCCTGAATGGATCACGCAAGGTCGCCGCCCATGGAATGATCAGGGTAGCCCAACCGGGATCGCAAGCCAATTGCCCGCGGGCCACACTGGCCCTCCCGGCTTTGTTAGACCTTTGCGTAAGGCCTCCCGGCCGGCCCGCACCCGTCTTTGCCTGTCGGCAAAGCCACCCTCTCCCGCTGCGCGGGCGAGGGG
>JBGPEV010000482.1:0-3203 GCA_041482995.1 bacterium
ACACAAAGACCACGAAGACCACAAAGAAAATTCTGCTCCTCGGGGAAACAGCTCTGAGAAAGTTGAACGAGCGCGCCAAACCGCTCTATTGGCCCAAACCGCTCGATGCGTCGGCGTGAAAAATTTGCGGTTCTTTGTGTGCTTCGTGTTCCGGAGCCTGCCCTTGAGCGCAGCGAAGGGTGGTCTCTGTGTTGAGGCAGTTCGCGGTTTTGTTTCGCGCTTTAGGATTGCCCCCGCGCCTGGGAGCGCGGGGGCACTGTCAACCAGCCGGAGAGGCTACCCGGGTCCCGCCCCCTGCGTAGCGGTGTAGACCGCGTAGAGGGATTGGCTGGCCGCCATGAACAGGCGGTTGCGCTTGGTCCCGCCGAAGCAGACGTTGCCGCAAACTTCCGGCAGGCGGATGCGCCCGATCAGCTTGCCCGCCGGGTTCCACACCGTCACGCCGCTGTAGCCCACGGCGCGGCCGGCGTTGCTGGAAACCCACAGGTTGCCCTCCACATCGGCCCGCACACCGTCCGGGCCGCACTGGATTCCGTCCACCATGAACGCGCTGAACAACTTCTGATTGGAGAGCTTGTTGTCGCTGCCCACGTCGAAAACAAACATGTGGCCCTTGCCGCCCGGGCCCGTGTCTCCCGGTCCTTTGCCGGTGCTGATCACATACAGTTTTTTGTAGTCCGGCGAGAAGCACAGGCCATTGGGGTCGGGCACTTGGTCCTCAGTGACGGCCAGATCTACCCGGCCGCTCGAATCAATGCGATAGCAATTGGTCGGCAACTCGCGCTTCAGCACCGGCAGGTCGGCGAACTGCCCCGCGCGGTTACGGATCTTGCCCTGCGGATTGGTGGCCCCGCCCGGAGCATCTGTTGTGCCCTCGTACAACTGGCCGCCGTAGGGCGGGTCGGTGAACCAATAGCTGCCGTCCGGATGGGCCGCCACGTCATTGGGTGAATTGAGCCGCTTGCCATTGGACGAATCCGCCAGCACCGTGATCGACCCGTCGTGCTCGTAGCGCACGACGCGCCGCATCAGGTGCTCGCAAGAAAGTTGCCGGCCCTGGAAGTCGAACGAGTTGCCGTTGCTGTTGTTGGAGGGCAAGCGGAACACGGAGACGCGCCCGTCATCCTCCAGCCAGCGCAACTGCCGGTTGTTGGGAATGTCGCTCCACACCAGGTAGCGCCCTTGGCTGCTCCAGGCCGGTCCTTCCGACCACAGCGCTCCGGTCCACAGCCGCTGGATCGGGGCATTGACCTGTGCGGGAAAGTTCGGATCTACCGTGAGCACGTCTGGATCGGTGAAATAAACGTTGGGCGGCCCGTTGGGGCCGAAGTCCCGCGGCGGCGAGGTGATCGTGCTGGGCGGCGCCACGGCAGTGCTCTGACCCCGCGCCAGGCTCGGCGCTACGGCCGCGACCCCCGCCGCCGCCCCCGCCATCTTCAGTAGAGTGCGCCGCGACAGCGCGCCACGCGGCTCCCGACGATTCGTATTCCCCTCCATATCTGGCTCCCCCCTAAAGGACCTGCTCTATGCCAAGATCCCACCTCCTCCAGGGCCACCCCGCCCCTGCCAGCGAGAGCGCGCCACATTATCCCCGCCCAGCCAACGGGGTCAATGGCGCCCGCAATGCCGCGCTCGCGGCCTCCGGGCGAAATGCCTGCGCCCTTAGCTCAGCATAGGCCAACGCCTGGACGCCGTACCCCACCCTGGCCCCTGCGGGGCCTGTCCCTCCCCGTAAACGGAGAGGGACACTGCCCGAAACATGCGCAGGGCCGTTGTCTCCCTCCGTTTACGGGGGGAGACAGACCCGCCGTGAGGCGGGTCAGAGGGGGGTGCGGCGCAGGGCCGACTCCCAAACTGAGGTAAAGGCATAGGCGTTCCGGGCGATTCGCCACGCCACGATTGCTGGAGCGGGGCGTTCGTGAGAGAAGGAGCACGGCGTGGGGCCGAATCCGGTGCCGCGCTGCCGGCCCTATCCCCGTTTTCCCTTGCCGAGGAGCCCGCCATGTCCAGCGCCCCCGAACCCGGCGTGAGCAACCGCCCAGAAGGCGACAACGCCGCCTGGCTGGCCCAAACGCCCGAGGAGGTGCTGGAGCCGGGGCTGCCCATCTGCGACCCCCATCATCACCTGTGGGACTTCGAGGCGCACCGCTACTTGCTGCCGGACCTGCTGGCGGACTTGACCAGCGGGCACAACGTGCGCTCCTCGGTGTTCATCGAGTGCACCGCCATGTATCGCGCCACTGGGCCGGAGGAGCTGAAGCCGCTCGGGGAAACGGAGTTCGTCAACGGAGCCGCCGCCATGAGCGCGTCCGGCACCTACGGCCCCGTGCGCGCCTGCGCCGGCATCGTCGGCTTTGCCGACCTGAGCCTGGGGGCGCGGGTCAAGGGGATTCTCGAGCAACACATCGCGCTGGGCGGCGGACGCTTCAAGGGCATCCGCCACATCAGCGCGTTTGATCCCAGCGGCGCCATCCGCCGCAGCCACACCCGCCCGCCCCCGGGGCTGCTGGGAGACGCGCGCTTCCGGGAGGGCTTCGCCCACTTGCGCCCGCTCGGGCTGCGCTTTGACGCGTGGCTCTACCACCCGCAGCTCCCCGAACTGACGGCGCTGGCGCAAGCATTCCCCGATCAGCCGATCGTGCTGGATCACGTGGGCGGACCCCTGGGGATCGGCCCCTACCAGGGCCAACGCGACGCGGTGTTCCCCGGCTGGCAGCAATCCATCCGCGCCCTCGCCCGATGCCCCAACGTGTATATGAAGCTGGGTGGGTTGGGCATGAAGGTCATCGGGTACGACTTCCACAAGCGGCCCAAGCCGCCGGGCTCCCAGGAACTGGCCGACCTGTGGCGGCCCTACCTGGAGACCTGCATCGAGGCGTTCACGCCCCGGCGCTGCATGTTCGAGAGCAACTTCCCGGTGGACAAGGTCTCCGGCAGCTACCGCGTCTATTGGAACGCGTTCAAGCGCTTGGCCGCCGGAGCAACGGCCAGCGACAAGGCGCTGCTGTTCCACGACACGGCGGCCAAGTTCTATGGCTTGATGTAGCAAGACCCCACGAGAATTGGGGGCGGGGCGGAAGGTGAGGCTCGGGGCGCCGTCCCCCCGCCGCCTTGCTCCGTTCACGAGACCTTTGCCTAAACGCCGGGCTCACGTCGGGGCGGATCGCGATCCGCCCCCGCGGGCTGGCGCCGGCCACGGCGAC
>JBGPEV010000483.1:0-3196 GCA_041482995.1 bacterium
AGAACGTCAGCGCCATCTACACCGATTTTCCGCTGCATCCGGATACGCCGCAGGAAGGCAAGAGCCTGGCAGCGCTGTTCGCCGGGCGCAACGTGGATCTGGAGGCCATGTACAAGCGCATGGCCAAGCTGATGGAGCAGGAGGGTCTGCCGTACAGCCGCCGCACCCACACCTACAACAGCCGCTTGGCCCAGGAGTTGGGCAAGTGGGCCGAGCAGCAGCCCGGCGGCGCGGCCATCCACGACGCCCTTTTCCGCGCCTATTTTGTGGACACGCAGAACATCGGCGACCCCGACGTGCTGGTGAAAGTCGCCGAACAGGTCGGGCTTTCCGGCGCGCAAGCGCGGGACGTGCTGGAAACGCGCTCCTACCAAGCGGCGATCGACGCGGATTGGCGCCGTTCCATGGAGCTCGGCGTGACGGGTGTGCCGACCTTCGTAGCAGGTGGACATGGGGTGGTGGGCGCCCAGCCCTACGATGTGCTGGCCGGGCTGGTGCGGCAGGTGCGGCAAGAGCAGGCGGGCGGCGGAAAATCCTAGGCGCGGCGCCCCGCGGCCGCCGCGCCCCACAGCGCTGCCGGGCACAGGGCGGTTAGAATACCCACCCGATGGCGGCCGCCACGCCGGTCCAGCCGCCGTCCACCGTGAAATCCCGGCCGGTCGAGCTGATTTGCACGCCCGAATCGCGGAATTGAAAGGTCGCGTCAGCGAACAGGTTCTTGCTGAAACTCCAGCGTAAAGAGCCGTCGGCCATCAGTCCCAGGCCCGAGCCACTCCCGGAGCCGGATCCGCTCAGGTTCACCATGTACCACCCCGCTCCCAGCGCCCCGATCAGGGAGAACGCTTGGTTCATCGGGTAGACAAACAGGCGCTGCACCCCGATCACGCTCTCTGTCATTTTCGTTTCTGGGTGGGTGGTCGTGTTCTTCGAATCCGTCGTCATGAAGCTGATGCGCCACAGTTGGGGAAAGTCGTAGCCAACCATGGGCGCCAGCAGACTGTCCTGCTTGAAGTCCGGCTCGCTGGGCGCCAGCACCACCCCGCTGCCGACATAGAGCGACTGGGCCATTGCCGCGGCCGACATTCCGACGATGAGCACTGCGATGAGTAATATCCTTTTGATCATGTGTTCTCCGAGAGTTCGCATTCCGGTGTCCTTACCCGGCCTTTCTGGCCTGATGGCTCGCCCTTTAAGCAAAGGCATACATAACTGACATTTTAGCATCGCGGGCCGATCTGGCAACTGGCGGCCCCGGCGGGCGCAGACAACAGGCTTCCCGGGCCGTGTGGGTTGGCGTGCCGGTGCGTGCGGATGGTTGGAACCTTTGGGGGGAGCGATTCGCCCGCGCCGCGCCTTTGGGATTCCCCTTGACGGTGCCCGTGGAAGCCCGTTTAATGTAAAATTTCCGTCCATTCGGGGCGGAAGGCGGGTTCGTGGCGCGCATCGCGCGCTCCGCTCACACGGCCGGTGGGCCGACCGGGGCGGATCGCCGGTGACCCGTGCCGTGCACGCGAGAGTGGCGGAACTGGCAGACGCGCAGGATTTAGGTTCCTGTACCTTCGGGTGTGGGGGTTCGAGTCCCCCTTCTCGCATCGGGCGGCGGGGTCACGCACCGGGCCCGGCGGCGCAGGTGCGGCCGGCGTCAATACCGCCCGCGTGAATTCCCGCGACCCTCTGGAAAGGATTCCGTGGCAATGCAAGTGAATATCGAGCAAGTGAGCAAGCTGAAACGCAAAATGTCCGTGGAAATTCCGCTGGCGGAGGTGAAGGCGGCCTACGACAAGGTTTACGCCGAAATTCGCAGCAACGTCCGCGTGAATGGGTTCCGTCCCGGCCACTACCCGCGGGAGTTGGCGGAAAAGCGTTTCCGCACGCTGATGGCCCAAGAGGCGATCCAGAACCTGGTGCCCAAGTACTTCGATCAGGCGCTGAAGGAGAAGGACCTGCGGCCCGCCACCCAGCCGCAGTTCCAGAATCTGGAGGTGGACAAGACCCGTCCCCTCAAGTTCGACGTGGAATTCGAGATTGTCCCCCCGTTCGATCTGGTGCCCAACAGCGCGTTCAAGCTGGTGGAGAAAGCGGTCGAAGTGACGGCCCAGGACGTGGAGGAGCGCATCGAAGGCCTGCGCAAGTCGCGCGCGACCCTGACGGACAAGGGCAGCGCACCCTCGGCCACCGGGGATGTGGTGACCTTGGACTATGCCGGTACCCAAGGTGGCGCGCCCTTCGACGGGGGTGCGGGTACGGACCAGCGCATCGAGTTGGGCTCGGGACAGTATCTCGCCGACTTCGAGAAGGGCGTGGAAGGCGTTGCGGCGGGCCAGGAAAAGGCCTTTGACGTGACCTTCCCCCCGGACTATGGGGAGGCGTCCTTGCAGGGCCAGACCGCGCAGTTCACCGTGAACGCCAAGAAGGTGGAAACCCGCGTGCCGGCGGAACTGAACCCGGAGTTCTTCAAGCAGTACGGAGCAGCCGAGACCGAGTCCGCCTTCCGGGAGCAACTCGAGAAGCAATTGCGGGAAGAGCAGGAGCGCGCCATCCTGGCCGGCCTGGAACAGGAACTCGCGAAGCAGATTCGCGCCCAATACGCCTTCGACGTCCCGGAAGCCGCCGTGGAAGCGGGCCTGGAACAATTCGTCCACGATTTGGGTCATCGCGAGCCGGAGGTGGTGCAGGACGAGCAGAAGCTGGCCGAGCGCAAGGAGCAGGCCAAGGGTGACATCGTGGGCGACCTGCGCCTGAGCTATGTGCTGGACGAAGTGGGGCGCAAGAACAACCTCAGCGTGGATGCCGAATCCGTGCGCCAGCGGTTCTTCATGCAGGCCTACATGCTGGGCCGCAATCCGGGCGACCTGATCAATACCGAACTGGGCGAGCGCCTCATTGCGCGCATCGAACGCACCTTGTTGTCCGAGAAAGTCCTGCATTTCCTGGTCTATCAAGTGTTGGGCAAGCCCTGGGCGGAGCCCCTTCAGGCTGCGCCGCAGGCGGCGATGGATCCGCACGAGCACGCAGACGGCGATCATGAGCACGACCCTGATCACGGACACGAGCACAGCCACTAGGGTCTGTTTGAGAATACCAAATGGTTCCCAATGACCATGAATTGCTTGCGGGGGAACAAGTCCCCCCGCACCCCCCGATTGGGTCCGCATGGCCGGTGTGCCTGCCATTACGCGCCCAATCAGGGTGCAGG
>JBGPEV010000484.1:0-3176 GCA_041482995.1 bacterium
TGGTCGCCCGTGATGATGAACACCGTGTCTTTCCAGTAATTCGAGCGGCGGGCCAGATCGAAGAACTGGCCCAAGGCGTCGTCCGTGTACGCGAAGCTGTTGAGGATCTTGGCGCCCGGCTCGCTGGCGGGAAACTTGGCGAACTTCGGATCAGGCAGCTCATAGGGTGTGTGCGAACTGAGCGAGAAGAAAAACGCGAACACCGGCTTGGGACTAGATTCGAGTTCCTGGTGCAGCCGCTCCAGGGCGTAATGGTCAAAGATGCCCCACATGCTGTCGGACATGCCCTGGGGATCGGGAAAGTCCTCCTTGGCGATGTACCGGTCGAACCCGTGGCGCGCGGCGAAGTGGTCAAACCACATGCTCCCCCGGTAGGCCCCGTGCAGGAAGACCGTGCGGTAGCCCTGGGACTTCAGGATGAAGGACAGGCTGGTCATGGCATTCTGTTCCAGGGAGGAGCCGATCAGCGCGGAATTGGGGAGAGCCGGGTAGCCGGTGAGCAGCGCGGCGATGCCTTCCAGTGAGCGGGTGCCGGACGCGTAGAATTCCGGGAAGAACATGCCCTCGCGGGTCAACTGGTCGAAGTGCGGGGTCACCCCGGCCGGGCCGCCCATCACCCCGATCATCTGGGGCGAGAAGCTCTCGATCACGATCACCACCAGGTTGCGCGGATGGGGCACGGGCGGCACCTCCACGCGCCGCCAGAGGGGATAGCCCGGCTCGGCGGGGACCGTGGGCAGGCCCAGCAGCCGTTCGGTCACCTCCAGCGCGCGCGGCTCGGGCAGCAGATGGTACTCGCCCTGGCGCCGGCCAAAGGCCTTGGTGGCGGTGAACGCCGCGTTGAGCGAGAGATGGCCCAACGCCAGATTGCCGGTGCGGAAGGCCATGTTCTCGGCGAGCGGCTTCACCTGCAGCCCGCCCCGGGCGGCCAGGGCCATCAACACGGCGAGCGCCACCGCCTGCACGGCCTGACTCCACCACGGCACCGGCGCATAGGGCCGCGCCGCCAGCCGCCGGAAGCGCCACACCGCCAGCGCCAGCAGCCCGATGAGCAGCGCAACAATCACGATGGTGGGGAGCAGGTAGGCCCGCAAGATCAGCACGGCGATCGGCCGCCAGTCGTTGGCCATCGCCACCACCTCGAAGGAAATGCGCCGGCCCACGAAGGGGTAGTAGAACAGGTCGATGCTCATCAGGACGAACATCGCCATGGCCAAGGCGGCCACCAGGGCGAACTGCACCCAATACACAGCCTGCCGGTAGCCCCACGGGCTGAGCAGCAAGACCACCAGGGCCGGCAGCCCCAGATAGGCGGCCAGGACAGAGGCGTCGAAACGGAGCCCGGCCAGCAGGCTGAGCAGGAGTTCGGCGGCAGGGGCGCCGGTAAATTCCCCGCGATACATCAGGAGAAACACCAACCGGAACAGCGTGAACACGGCCAGCAAGACCGCCGCCTGGGCCACGAGCAGCCGCCACGCCCATCGGTTCAATCGCACGATCCCGCCTCCCAGCCCCGCCCGCAGGTGAATGCCGTCCGCGCCAGCAACAGACCCATTCCGGGCGGCGGCCGGAGATCACTCTATTGGATGCGCGCGGAAAGAGGAACGTTTGACGTGCATCGCACCGGTCCACGTTCTCCCCAGCGCGCGCTTGAATCGCGGGCGGGCCAATGGTAGAGGCAGCGGCAACCGGTTGCCGCTGCCACCCCCTGACCCGAGGCGCCATGAGCAAGTTGACGATCGTTGCCCACCTGCAGATTCATCCGCGGCATTTCGACGCCTATCTCAAGCTGGCCAAGGCCCACGGCGCGCGTTCGCTCAAGGAGGACCCGGGGTGCCGGCAATTCGACGTGATGGTGGCGGAAGAGCCGGCCAACCTGCTGGTGCTCTACGAGGTCTACGATGACGAGGCGTCGTTCCAGGGCCATGCCAACGCCCCCCGCATGGCGGACTACCGGGCGGCGACCACAGGCATGGTGGCGGATCGCAAGCTCTACAAGTGCCGCGTCGCTTGATGCGCCGCCGCTCGCTCGCGCAGGCGAGACGGACAGCGGGTGGGAAGACTACTGGATGCGGATGTTGTTCAGTTCAACCACGGTGTCATATGCGCTGTCGCCCACGTCAGACGCGGAGAGGCTGACCGTCAACGGTGTGCCGAGGGTCGACACGTTGACCGAGCCCGTGAGTTCCGCGGACATCATCGCTTTGGTGTCGCCAGAGGCATTGACGGCGCCATCGTTGCCGAAGGTGCCCGCCGTCAAATTCGCCATATTGGCGCCCAGTTGATTGACCGAGTTGACGGTTTGGACTTTGGCACCGCTGGGGCCAGACACCATGACCGTGAACACATCGTCAAACTCGCTGCCAATATAGTCGGGAAACTCGGCGGAGATGAACCGATAACTGAAGGACAACGTGCTGCCGCCGTTGGTCAGGCCATGCACCGTCAGGGTACTGGTCGTGTCGGCGATGGCAAACGATAAACCTGTGACGCTATATCCCGAGGAGAAGTAGGCTGAGGAAGTAGTGTTGAGGATTGGCGGCGCACTCCCAAATGCCCCGCTGAGAACCGCGCAGTCGCCCACGCAAACGACGCCACTCGCTGGGAACGACGTGCCGGTGAAAACGACAGGGCCCGCCCCGAAGGAGGTGGGTGTCGTCGCGGCCACATCAAACGTTGAAGAGCCGGGGAGGATGCTCGTTCCACTCGCGCTTTTCACGCCGTTCCAGTCGACCGTCACCACCTCGTTCAAGGCAAGCGGGGTCGCATGGGTTAGGGCAGCCACGGTGTTTCCGCTGCAGACGGAGTCAAAGCTGGCGGTTACCGGTATCAACCCGGAAACAGTGCCATTCAGTTGAATCGTGCTGCTGGTGACCGTGGTCTGATCGACCACGTCGTTGAAGAACAGGATTATCGGGCTGCTGGGATCGACCAATGTCGTGCCATAGGCCGGAATGGTCTGCACCACTTCGAAGATGCCCGTCTGAAGCGGCTTGGGGCCTCCTCGATTTGCCCGGGAAGCGGTGATCATTCCTCCGCCAGTTGAGGAGGTGATGGGAGCGCAAGTGGCCGGTGGCGTGTTGTTACCACCGCCACCCCCCTATTCGCCCCCCCCCCCCCTGCTAAAGCAACAGGCGCCCCATGCCCCCCCGAGTAGAAACCTCCCCCCCCCCCAA
>JBGPEV010000485.1:0-3164 GCA_041482995.1 bacterium
CCGGCTGAGCGGACGCGTGCTGGATGCCTGCGCGGCGCCGGGCGGCAAGCTCACGCACCTGCCGGGGCTGGGGCGCGCCGACCGCTGGCTGGCCGGGGCCGACCGCGATCCCGCCCGCCTGGTGCGCATCCGGGAGAATCTGACGCGGCTGCAACTGGCCCCCGCACCGTTGCTGGCCGCGGACGGGTGTCGCCTGCCCTTCGCGGATGGGGCCTGGGACGGCGTGCTGCTGGACGTGCCCTGCTCCGCCACGGGGATGATCCGCAAGTATCCCGAGTTGATCTGGCGCAAGCACGCGGAGGACCTGCCCCAGTACGCCGCGGCCCAGGCCGCGCTACTGGAGGAAGCGGCGCGGGTGGTGCGCGGCGGCGGGCTGATCGTCTATTCCACGTGCAGCTTGGAGCCGGAGGAAAACGAGCAACAGGTGGAGGCCTTCCTCGCGCGCCACCCCGAGTTCCGCCTGCTGCCGTTCAGCGCGCTCTCCCCGCCCGCGGGGTTGGGCGAGCCGCCCGCCGCGCTGCTGACGGACGCGGGGCACCTGCTGATCCTGCCCGCCACGGACCGGCTGGGACTGTTCGCCGCGCTGCTGGAGCGGAACGGCTGAGGACGTCCAACAAAACCGCGGAAACACGAAGACCACGAAGACCACAAAGGACAAAATGGACAGGCCGGTGAGGGATTCAAGAACCCTTGGGATCAGGTCGTGAACGTCCTAGGCCTTGCGAGACACAGGCTGAATGCCGATGCTTCCAGGAGTCGACCATGCGAAAGACAACGCGGGGCTGAGGATTGATGGAACTGCTCTCCGAGCGATGAACTGGTCATCCTTGCAGGGCGGTTCTTTGTGGTCTTTGTGGTCTTTGTGTTGAGGCAGTTCGCAGTCTTGATGCGAGTTCCAAGGATGCGCTTCCCTTCGCCCCTGCTGCGGGGCCGTCTGCTGCAGCGCTACAAGCGCTTCTTCGCCGATGTGGCATTGGACTCGGGCGAAACCATCACCGCCCACACGCCCAACACGGGCGCGTTGCTCACGTGCAAGGAGCCGGGCAGCCTCGCCTACGTCTCCCGCGCCAGCAATCCCAATCGCAAGTTGCACTACACCTGGGAACTTGTGCAGTCCGGCGCCGCGCTGGTGGGCGTGAACACCGCGCTCTCCAATGGGTTGGTGGAGGAGGCGATCCGCGGCGGTGCGATCGCCGAGCTTTCCGGCTACGCCGCCATCCGCCGCGAGGTGAACTACGGCGCCAACAGCCGCGTGGACCTGCTGCTGGAGGCGCCGGGTCAGCCCCCCTGCTATGTGGAAGTGAAGAACGTGACCCTGGCGCGGGACGGCAGCGCCGCCTTTCCCGACGCGGTCTCCGTCCGTGCGGCCAAGCACATGGCGGAACTGGCGGCCCAGGTGCGTGAAGGCCGCCGGGCGGCGGTGGTGTTCACCGTGCAGCGCGAGGATTGCGACCGCATGACACCCGCGGACGACATCGATCCCGCCTACGGCGCCGCACTGCGCAAGGCTGTGAAGGCGGGCGTCCAGGTGCTGGCCTACCAGGCGCGGGTCACACCCGAGGAGATCGTGCTGGCGCGGCGGCTGCCGGTGCGGCTATAGGCGAGCCGAGAACAATTTTCAGCACGAAGGCACGAAGGCACTAAGACACAAAGGACGACACGAAACCGGGTAACAATTCCCGATTCGTTGCTGGCCGGTTCTTTCTTTGAGTCTTGGTGCCTTCGTGTCTTTGTGCTGAAGCAGTTTCGCCGATGGCCGATCCTACGTCCCGTCCAGTCCCGCCCGCATGGAGCGCACATAGTCCAGCACGGCGGACTCCGCGATGTCCGGAGAACGCGCGTCGGCGATGCGCTGCACGACGCCGCTGCCCACGACGATGCCGTCGCACAGCGCGCCGAAGCGCCGCGCCTGCTCGGGGGTGGAAATGCCGAAGCCGACGGCCAGGGGCGTCTGCGTCCACTGGCGCAAGCGCTGCACGCGCTCGCCCAGGTTTTCGCCCAGCCCCTTGTCCTGGCCGGTCACGCCTTTCAGCGAGACCAGGTAGATGAAGCCCCGCGACAGCTCGGCGATGCGGCGCGCCTGATCGGGCGGGGAATTGGGCGCTTCCAGAAAGATGGGCGCCATGCCGGCCGTGGCGCAGGCCGCCGTCCAGGTCGCGGCTTCGATCACGGGCAAGTCCGGAATGATCGTGCCGTCCAGCCCGGCGGCCCGGGCGTCCCGCAGGAACGCCGCTTCGCCGTAGCGGAAGATGGGGTTGTAGTAGGTCATGGTAACCAGCGGCACGGCGCTTTGGACGCGGATGCGGCGCACCATGGCGAAGTACTCGCCCAGGTTGGCGAAGCGGTGCAGTGCGCGCTGGCCCGCCGCCTGGATCACCGGACCGTCGGCGACGGGATCGGAGAAGGGGAAGCCCAACTCCACCACGTCGGCCCCGGCCCCCGCCAGCTTGGGAACGAGGCGGGCGGTGAACTCGGGATCGGGGTCGCCCGCCATCACGTAGATCACCAGCGCCTTGCGCCGGCGGGCGCGCAGGTCCGCGAAGGTGCGCTCCAGGTTCGCCAGGCCGGGCAATGCGTAGAGGCCAGAAGTAGTCTTGGCAGTATTCTGCATGCTGAACACAACCGACGAGGTATGTGAACTACGGGGTCCGCAGTCTTGCGTAAGTGCTTGCCTTCGCGGACAGGGAAGTGACGAAAATTCGAAATGACAGTTCCTCATTGGGCTCTGTGTAGGAGCCCTTGATCCCCCCGTCTTTGGACGACATCAACAAGCAAGTGGAGTCATAGAGGCGTTCGCGCATCAGCTTCAGGCAGAGCAGCTCGTACCGTCGTGCGTAGGAAGCGCCTTGAAATTCTGGAAAGACCTTGAAATAGGGTTCGGCGAAACGGACTGGGCGGGTCGAGGCTGAATCTTCTTCCAACAGAAGCAGGAACCCTGAAGTGGACCCCACCCATTGGACAACTTCAGGGCAGGTACAAGCTCTGAACCGGTTGAGTCGGAGAGATCAAGCCACCTCCGACAATGTTCTCTGTTCTCCGTAATACACCTCATCGGGGGTCTTGTACCCCAGCCCCTGGTGAGGACGCTCACGGTTGTACCACTCCACCCAGGTCCGTAACCCCTGGCGCAGGTCCTGTCCCCCCTCGAACGCATGCAGGTACAG
>JBGPEV010000486.1:0-3163 GCA_041482995.1 bacterium
AGGCGCGGTCCCAGATTTCCTCCACCGAATAGGCGCGGTCGGGCTTGAGAACGCTGTCCGGCAAATGCTTGTGCAGGCTAGCGCCGATCGCGCGGCCCTGGTTGATGGCCTCGTTGTATTCGGCCAGCATCCCCACGCGCTTGGCGATCTGCGTGGCGATCTCCGTCATGTCCATCGTGTTGTAGACCGGCTGCGGCGTGACGGGCTGCCGGATCGCCCAGCCGATGTGCTTCCAGTACTGTTCGATGAATTGCGCCCCGCCGATGCGGATCAATTGCAGGCTTTCCAGGTCCGGGCTGTCCGGCAGGATCACGTCCGCGAACCAGTTGGTCTCATCGGGCGTGTAGCCGAAGCACACCAGGTACGGGGCCGCGGCGAGCACGCGGGTGACCCGGTCCGTGTCCCAGTGGGAGATGGCCGGATTGGCGCGGCAGATGATCCACACGTCGGGCTGAAGCTGGGCCGGCCAATTTTTCGGCGTGTGCTCCATGAACAACCACGGCAGGTGCGCCGGGCCCAACGCGGGGGCCCAGGGCCCGTCTCCCAGCAGCGGCACCAGGCTCTGGTAGGCGCTGCGCACCTTGGGGTGGCTCCAGTGGGCCTTGTCCGTGGGATTGAGCGCCCCCAGCATGAAGCCGTCCGGGCCGGGCTGGGTGGTCTGGAAGCGGTCATGGGCGGGCCGGTTGAGGCGCACGCCGGAGCCGATGATGCCGCCCGGCACTTCCAGGGCGCCCACCAGGCAGGCCAGCATCGTGCGCGCCCAGGCACACTCGTATCCGCCCCACCCATTGGCCACCGTCTTGCCGAGCAGCACGGCCACCGGCCGGTAGGGATAGGTGCGCCCGTCGACTTCGACGGTCTGCCCCACGCAGGCGTGGGCAAGGTACCCCCCGGCGATCTTGCGAATGCGCGCCGCGTCGATCCCGCACACCTCTCCCGCCCATCCCGGGGAATAGGGGCGGACGTGTTGCAGCAATTTTTGGAACGAGGGCTCCACCCGCACCCGCTCGTGGGTCCACTCGGTTCCATCCGGCCCTTGCTCGATTCCGGAGACTTCGAACTCGCCCTCGAGGGCGGGATCCGTCGCGCTGGGGTCGTCAAACGCCACGGGCCGGCCCAGGCCCCGGTCCCACAGCAGGGGCTTGCGGGAGGCAGGGTCACGCAGGAAGTAGCCGTTCGGCCCCACCAGATAGGGCGAATTGGTGCGGCGCCGCAAGAAGTCCAGGTCGCACACCGTGCGCCAATCGTGCTCGTGCAGAATGCTGTGGATCAGCGCGAACAGGAAGGCGGGATCGGTCTTGGGCCGGATGGGCACCCACTCGTCGGAGAACGCCCCGCTGATCGAAAGGTGCGGTTCCACCTGCACGCGCCGCAGGCCGTTGCTCTTGGCTTCCGCGTGCCGCCACACGCCCGTGACTCCGGCGCTGGCCAGCCCGTTGTTGCCCAGGGAGATGACGTATTTGCAGAGCGGTGTATCCGGCACGACGATGAAGGCCCGGTGCCAGAACTCGCCGTACAAGTGCTCCGAGTGGTAGCACTTGACGCCCTGCCCCGCGCCGATGGTCTGATCGAGCGGCCCCCAGGCCGACATGAAGGCGGCAAACGTTCCGAGGAAGCCCGGCGCCACGCCGCCCTGCCCCAGCGTCAGCGCCAGGCGCGGGTTGCCGGTCTCGTCGCGCAGCCCTTTTTCGCGCAGGGCGCGCAGCCGTCCCGCCACCAGGTCCAGCGCTTCGTCCCAACTAATTTCCACCCAGCCCGGATCCTCGCCGCGGCCCTTGCGGGGATTGGTGCGCTTGAGCGGGTTCCGGATGCGGTTCGGATTGTAGGTCTTCTGGATCAGCCCGAAGGCCTTGACGCACACCCGTCCTTCCGCCGGGTGCTCGGCGTGGAAGTTGAAGTTGGGCGTGATGCGGGTCGCCACTCCGTCCTGCACCTCCACCTCGATCAAATCCGGACCGGCCACACACTGGGAGCAATAGACTGGAATCTTCCGCGTGCTCATGGTTCCTCCTCGAAACGCGGCCGAGGCCGCGGTGCGCCGGTCATTGGTGGGTCCACACGGGCGGGCGTTTGGCGAGAAACGCCGTGATGCCCTCGTTGGCGTCGCGCGTGGCCATCAGCTCGTCCAGGTACTGGTGCTCGAGCGCCGCCCACCCCTCCCGAAAGGCGCGGTGGAATTGGTAGCGGGTGGCACGCACGGTCTGCCGCAGCGCGGCTGCGCTGAGCGGCGCCAGGTGGGTCGTATAGTGTTGCTGCACGGCCGATTCCACGTCTTCCACCACGGCGTGCACCCAGCCGCGCTCGCGCCCTTCCTGGGCCGTGTAGGTGCGGCCCGTCAAACACGCGTCGTCCGCGGCGGCCTGGCCGGCCAGCAGCGGCAGCAGCAGCGCCGCCACCGGGGGAAACACGCCCAACCGGATTTCGGGCTGGCCAAAGCGCGCGGTCGTGTCGGCAAAGACCCAATTGCAGAACAGCGCCAGCTCCATTCCCCCGCCCAGGCACTGGCCGCGCACGGCTGCCGCCATGGGGATGGCCGCCTCCAGCAGCGCGGTGAACAGGCGCCCGAAGCGCGGGATCATTTCCCGCGCCTGCTCCGCCCGGTGCTCTTCCACGCTGGCGCCATAGCAGAAGTGCGGGCCTGCGCCCTCGAACACCAGCAGCTTGACGGCGGGCCGGGCCTGCACGTCGCGCAGGGCGCCCAACAGGTCGTCGAGCATGGCCATGTCCAGGATGTTGGCTTTGGGCGCGTTGAGCACCAGCCGGGCCATGCCGTCCCCGTGTTCGAAGCGCAGCGCAATCTTGCTCACCGGTTCCTCCTCATCGTCCGTCTTAGAGCGTTCAACAAAACTGCTGAAACACCCTTCGCGGAGCTTACCCTTGAGCAACGCGAAGGGCTCGAGGGCAGGCGCCGGCCACGAAGACCACAAGGAGAATTTCGCTCCCCGGGGCAGCGGTTCCGAGAAAGGTGAAGTAGCGCATCCGTTCGCTCTGTTGGCTCAAATCGCTCGATCGGTTGGCGAGAAAAATTCGCTGTTCTTTGTGTCCTTCGTGTTCCGGAGCCTGCCCTTGAGCGCAGCGAAGGGTGGTCTTTGTGTCCTTTGTGTTGAGGCCGTTCGCGGTTTTGTTGTGCGCTCTTAGTGGAGCACGATCTGATCCAGCAATG
>JBGPEV010000487.1:0-3163 GCA_041482995.1 bacterium
GGGCGCCGCCGGCATCCTGCTGGCGGGTTGCCTGTTGCTGGCCTGGCCTCTGATCTTTCCCGCGGCCGCCTGGGGGGTGGACGTGGAGGCGCTGGCGGAACGGATCGCCGGCTCCCTGCAAGACATCCAGGATCCGCGCTACCGCACGGTCGCCTTTTCCCGCGTCAAGCAACAGGGTTCGGACATCGACGTCGATACCCTGATCGACTTCACCAACGTCAAGGTGGTGCGGGGGCATCGCCTGCGCGTGATCGACCGTTCCAAGCTGCAACTGATCCTGAAGGAACAGCAGGTGCAGCTCACCGATTTCATCTCCACCCAGAAATACAAGGATTTGGGGCAACTGCTGGGCGTGGACCTGTTCGTCTACGGAACGCTGTACCGGGATGCCCTGGTGTTGAAGGCCATCGACGTGCAGAACTCGGCCATCGCCTGGGCCGATGTGTTCGCCCTCAACGAAGCGGCAACGGAGGCCGGGCTGCTGCAGAGCCTCGCGCTGGGGTCGGTCGCCTCGCTGCACAAGGACTTGCCGCGGCTCAAGCAGGAGAAGATCCGCCTGGTGAGCTTCTGGGGCGTCGACACCGCCGGCTTGTTCTCGCCCGAAGCCGTGATGGACTACCTCTCCGTCGGGCTCACCAAGGACGGCAGTCTGCGCGTGGTCGACCGGGAGAACATCAAGCTGATCGCCGAGGAGCAGCAGCTCAACCAGTCCGCGTTCATCGACGAGAAGAACGCCAAGCGCCTGGGGGAGTTGTATGGCGTGGACGCCTTCCTGTACGGCACCATCTCCCGCCGCACCGATGGCGGATACTTGGCGTCGCTGAAGCTGCTCAACATCTACAACGGCGTGATCGAATGGGCCGACCTGATCCGCATGGATGAGGGCGCCCGCCCAGAAGTCGCGGGCGGTCCCGTGCCGGGGGCCGGTACGCCGCCGGGCATGCAGTTCATCGCCGCCGGCGGCTTCCTGATGGGAAACAATGGCGAGCCGCCCGAGTCCGCGCCGCTGCGCCAGGTGAACGTCGGGGCGTTTTACATCGACTTGACCGAGGTCTCCAACCAACAATACGAGCGCTTCGTCCAGGAGCGCAGCTATCGCCCGCCGGTGGGATGGACCGGCCCCACGGTGCCCTCGGGCCGGCAAGACCTGCCGGTGGTGGGCGTGAGTTGGGATGACGCGCAGGCCTACTGCCGCTGGGCCGGCAAGCGCCTGCCGTCGGAGGCCGAATGGGAGAAGGCGGGCCGCGGCAGTTCTGGACAGCCGTATCCCTGGTCCGGCTCCGCTTTTTCAGGCGGATTCGCCGTCACGCGGGAATCCGGCAAGAAGCAGCCGGATCCGGTCAACAACGCCGGGCGGGATGTGGGGCCCTACGGTGTCAAGCAGATGGCCGGCAACGTGCGAGAATGGGTGGAAGACGCGTTTCTCCCGTATCCCGGCGGGCGGGGCTCCAACCCCAAGTATGGCCGGGAGCGGGTGGTGCGGGGCGGATCCTGGGCGACGGACCAGCGCTCGGCGCTGCTCTACTCCCGCGGCTCCAGCAACCCCAATCTGGCGTGGCAGGACGTGGGCTTCCGCTGTGCCCGCACCGCCGGGTCCTCCAAATAGGCCCCGGCTTGCAGTTTCTTCTGGATCCTAAATCCCTGTAAGTTCAGTTAGCTACCAATCCAGGGGCGCTGCCGCGCTCCGTGGGCCCCGGCGCGCGGATTGCATTCTTTCACGCGTGGACCGCTGGGGGGATTCCCGTCCGGCTCTTCGAACCCTTATCTCTGCAGCCGTGAGGTCACCATGAACGCCACGACGCGAAAGCCGGAATCCACGTTGATCCTGCAAGCCACCGCTTATTGGGCAGCGCTGGTTCTCGCCAATCTGGCCTGTCTGGGCTTGATGGCGCTGCTGCTGTTCCGCTAGTATCCTGAACTGCTAATTCGTTATCATTTCTGAGGCGGTTACGTGCTTTCCGATCAGTACGTTGGAAGCAAGAAAGAGGTGACGATCTTCTAACTCAGTACACTATACACAACGACAAAAATGATTGAGCCACAGATGAACACAGATAAACACAGATTGATTCTGACGAAGCACCCATGTTCTGGAGACTGATCGCAAGCAAGAAGCATTGGACTGCTCTCCAAGGGGCTTCTGGAGCAGGTTAGCCGATCATGGGCGCACAATGCTCCGCCCGTATCACGGCATTGCGCCAGCGCCATCCGCTTTTCTTATCTGTGTTCATCTGTGTCTATCTGTGGCGGCCGTCACGTCGTTGTGTATAGCGGGCGGTGCACCGTTCCCGCTCACTCCTTTTACCCCGCGCAAGGAGACACATGACGACGCATCCGCAAGCCGCACCCAACGCGGCACTGGCACGCTACGAGCCGCTGATGGAGGTGGTGCGCGGCCGCATGACCAACCGCGCCTTCGCCCTGGCCGAAATTCCGCGCGCGCACTACGAGTTGATTCTGGAAGCGGCGCGCCACGCCCCCTCCGGCGCCAATGCCCAGCCTTGGCACTTCATCGTCATCACCGATCCGGCGCTCAAGGCGACCATTGGCGACTACTTCGTTGCGGAGCAACTGCGCCGGGCCAAGCTCAAGATGGGTTTCCCCACGCCCAACTACAGCGGTATGAAGACCGCGCCGGGCTTCATCGTCATCGCGGCGGACTTCCGCCTGACCCGGGCATTTCCGGTCCTCAACGACGGCTCGGAACTGGACCGCATGTACCAGCAGAACGCGGAGCGCATCCTGCTGCAGAGCGTGGCCGCCGCGACGATGTCCGCCCACCTGGCGGCGGCGGCGCTGGGCCATGCCGTGTGGTGGATCACCGCCATTGGACAAGAAGAAGCGCAGCGCGCCCTCAAGCCGCTGCTGGGCGTCCCGGAGGAGTTGTCCGTGATCGACATCATGTGTTTCGGACCGCCCGCCAAGCCCTCCTACAAGCGCTGGAAGAAGCAGTTGGACCAAATCGTGAGCTGGAACCGCTTCAATCCCGAGAACTTTTGGAGCGACGCCCAGATTGACGAGTGGGTGAAGACCCAGCGTCACAAGGCGATGTACCGGGACGAAAGCAAGGTGGATTAGCCGGACTACGGCGCGGGCTCGCCCGGGTCCGCGCCATCCGGATAGTTCTCCCGCGCGGCGGGGTCCACGAACCACGCCAGGATCA
>JBGPEV010000488.1:0-3149 GCA_041482995.1 bacterium
AGGACTACCTGAAGGGCTTCCACGACGGTCTGGGTGGCAAGAAGGGAATGATCATCTCGGAGTTGTCCTACGAGGTGACAGACCCGACGGTGGATTCCCAGGTGGTGGCCCTCAAGAGCGCCGGGGCGGACCTGTTCTTCAACATCACCACGCCGAAATTTGCCGCCCAGGCCATCAAGAAATCCGCGGAAATCGGCTGGAAGCCCGTGCACTTCCTCAACAGCGTGTCCACGTCCATCAACGGGGTGCTGGTGCCGGCCGGGTTGGAAAACTCCAAGGAGATCCTTTCCGCGGGCTACCTCAAGGACAATGCCGATCCCGAGTGGGCCAACGATCCAGGGATGAACGAATGGCGCGCCTGGATGGCCCAGCACTATCCTGGTGGCAACGTGAACGACGGCTTCAACGTGTATGGCTACTCGGTTGCCAAAACGCTGGAGTACGTGCTCAAGCAGTGCGGCGACGATCTGACGCGCGCAAACGTGATGCGCCAGGCGGCCAACGTCAAGAACCTGGAACTGAACACGTTGCTGCCGGGTATCAAGGTCAACACCTCGCCCACGGACTTCTATCCGATTCAGGCGATGCAGTTGATGCGCTTCAACGGCAAGAGTTGGGACCGCTTCGGCAAGATCATCAGCACAGAGTGACCGCCGGTCCCCGGTGCAAGACCCTTCCTCTCCTTCCAGGAGGAGAGGAAGGGAGTTGCCTCCCGGCAGTTCCCCCCTCCTCAGCCCAGATCGATCCCGCCCGCCTGCGCCAGCACCCACGCCAGGAAGGGCGTGCTGTTGAACCCCATGTGGAAGGCGATGGGGGGCCAGAGCGAGCCGGTGCGCTCGCGCAGCCAGGCCAGCGCCAGGCCGCAGATGAAGATGCCCTCGATGGCGGGCCAGTAGGTGCCCGTCTGCGTGAAGTGCAGGCCCGTGAACATCGCGGTGGTGAGCAGGGCGGCCGGCCAGAAGCGCAAGCGCCGCCGCAGGGCCGGGAAGAGCAGCCCCCGGAACAGCACTTCTTCCAGCAGCGGGGCCAGCACCACGGCGATCACCAGCAGCACGATCAGCGTGGCGCCGCCGGCCTTGAAGATTTCCTGGAACAGGTTGGTGTGGTCCGCCGGGGGCGGAAACTTCAGCGCGGGCAGCAGCGCCACGATGTAGACCACGATGGCGGCCAGCCCGATGCGCACCAGTGCGCGCAGGGGATAGCGGCGGAAGGCCAGGGCCGCGCCGAACGGCAGCCGGTAGCGCCACCGGACCAGCCCGATGGCCAGCAGCCAGCCGACGCCGTGGGAGATGGCCACCACGCCGGGCAGCAGCAGCACCAGCCGCGGCTCCTCCCCGCCGCCCAACAGCGGGTGCAGCGTCAGCCCGGCCAGAATCTGGCTGGCGGAGAACAGGACGAGGATCGTGAGCACTTCCCACACGCGCCACGGCACCTGACCGATGACCGGGCGCACCCGCACCGCCACGCCGCTGGGCGGGCTGATGCTGAGGGGAAGCTGCCCGCTCACTTGTTCACCACCCCCTTGGCAATCAGGGCTTCCACCTGTGCGGGCGTGTAGTCCAGGCTGGCGAGGACGGCGCGGGTGTGCTCGCCCAGCTTGGGGGCGCGCCGGGCCACCCTGCCGCCGTGGCCGTTGATGTGGAAGGGCAGGCCCGTGACGCGCAGGGGGCCGAACTCCGGATCGTCCAGGCTTTCCAGCGCGTGGATCTGCTCCACGTGGCCGTCTTCCATCAGTTGCCGGGTGTTGTTCACCGGAGTGGCCGGCACGCCCAGCTTGGCCAGGTGCGCCAACAGGGGCGCCGTCTTCCACTTGCCGATCGCGTCGTGCAGGTACGAAAGGCACGCTTCCCGGTTCTCCACCCGCGTGAAGTTGTCGAGAAAGCGCGGGTCGGCGATCAGCGCCTCCAGATGCAGCGCGCGGCAGAGTTTCTCCCACAGGTTCTGGTTGCCCGAGGCGATGAAGATGTGCCCATCCGCAGTGGGATAGGCTTGGTAGGGCACCAGTTGCGCATGGCCGGTGCCCATGCGCTGGGGCACCACCCCGTGCTGGAAGAAGTTGGACACCTGGGGCGATTGCAGGCCCAAGGACGTTTGCAGCAGGGAAGCGTCGACGCGGGAACCCTTGCCGGTGCGCTCCCGTTGCAGCAGGGCGCCCACGGTGGCCAGCGCGCTCATGGCGCCCGTGCTCATGTCCAGGAACGACACCCCGCAGCGCACCGGCAGGCCATCGGGAAATCCCGTCGCGTCCATCACGCCTGAATAGGCCTGCACCAGGGCCTCGTAGCCCAGGTCGTCCACCTTGGGGCCTTGGCGGCCGAAAGCGGAGATCGCCGTGTAGACGAGGCGCGGATTGATCTTGCGCAGCACGTCATAACCCAGGCCGAATTTCTCCATGGTGCCGTTCTTGAAGTTCTCCACCACCACGTCGGCCGTCTTGACCAGGTCCTTGACGATCTGCTGGCCTTCCGGCTGCTTCAGATCGACCACCATCCCCAGCTTGTTCAGGTTGATGCCCAGATAGGAGCTGCCCATGCCCTTGCCCACGGGGGGCCATTGGCGGCTCTCGTCGCCCTTGCCCTCCTCCACCTTGATGACTTCCGCCCCCAGCATGGACAGCAGCATGCCGCAGTAGGGCCCCGCCAGCACCCGGGACAGGTCCACCACCCGGATGCCGGTCAACGGCAGGTCGTTCTCAATCGATGTCATCGCGCCTCATGGGGTGTCACCGCCCAGCCGGCGGCCGCGCCGCGGGTGCCGCGCGGTGTGCGGGCCCGCTTCCTCCGGGGTCCCGGCAAGGGGATATACCCCGATTCCCCCCACCTCAACAAGGGCGGGGCGCTCATGGAGCAGCAACCGGCATGGTAGACTTCCTGCGCGGGATGGGTCCGGCAACGCGATGCTGGAGACCCGTGGGGACGGGCGTCCCGTCCGCCGATGCGCTGGGCGGGCGAGACGCCCACCCTACGGTCCCCAAGTGAAGGGCAGCGTGCCCCACGACAATCTCAACCGCTGTGGGCGCAGGCGGGACGAGGGGGGAGCGGTAGGGGGCCGAACCCCACCCCCCAACCCCCTCCCCGTAAACGGAGAGGCGTGGCCCTTCACCCCCTTCTCCCACCCGTTCACGGGGGGAGATGGGGGCCGGGGGGATG
>JBGPEV010000489.1:0-3139 GCA_041482995.1 bacterium
GCCACCCTGGAGAATGCCTGGGTCGGAGAGCGCGCCGTCGTCGGCGACCTGGGGCCGGTCACGCTGCGGGATTCGGCCGTGGGGCCCGGCACGGTATTGGGATGCGGGGTTGCGGAGGACGCGGTGTTCCTTGGCAAGGAGGGTGCCGAGCCCCCGTTCACCGCAGGCTATGGGTTCCGGGTGCGCCGTGGGACGCTCTATGAGGAAGACGCCAGTTCGGCCCAGTTCACGGATACGAAAATGACGATCCTGCTGCCGTGGGTCACGCTGGGCAGCGGCCTCAACTGGTGCGATGTGCTGGTGGCGGGGGGTAGGGGCCCCGGGCTGGGCCAGTTCTCCGAGATCGGCAGCGGCTGCATTCATTTCAACTTCACCCCCCGGGGTGACAAGGCCACGGCCAGCCTGCTGGGCAATGTGGTCGACGGCGTGTTTCTCGACCAGCCGCGCCTGTTTGTCGGAGGAAATGGGAGCCTCGTGGGGCCGGTCACCGCCGCGTTCGGCGCGGTGACGGCGGCCGGGGGGCGCCACGCCGGTGCGCTCGGGGCGGGGCTGAATGCGCCCGCTGCCGAAGTCGCGGGCAACGCGGCGTTCGATGGGGAAGCGTACGGCTCTATCCGGCGCGTGGTGGGCACGCAGATCGTCTACATCGGGGAACTGGCCGCGCTGGACGCCTGGTACGCGCACCTGCGGCCACGGCTGGCGGCGGGCCGGCCGGATCGCGTGGACCTTTACCGCCGCGGCCAGGCCGTGGTGCAGGCCAACCTGCGGGAGCGGATTGACCAACTGGAGGCCCTTGCGGCCCGCATGCCCCGCTCCGCGGAGGTGCTGAGCCGCCGCGCCCCGGGCGATCCGCGCATCGGCCAGCAGCGCGCATTCCATGCGCAGTGGCCCGCGCTGCGGCGTCACTTGGAGCAGTGGGGGGACGCCGCCCCCCCGCCCGCGGCATTGACCGAGGCCGTGGAGCGGGCCGCGGCGCGCGATTCCGCCTACACCCGCATCGTCGCGGCACTTCCGGAAGCGGCCAAGGCGGCCGGCCGGTCCTGGCTGCGGGGCATACGCGACCGGTTGGCATCGCCCGAGGTGCTGACGTCCGTGCCCGGGCTAGGTGGGTAGGGTGCTGGCCGCCGTGGGCAGGCGCTTGCGCAGGTACCAAAACACCACGCCGCCCATGATGACGAAAAACAGCGCGAAAGGCGCAAGCAGCCCAATTTGCCGCATGGGCACGCCCGTGGCTTCGATCTTCACGATGCCCCCCGGGGCCAGGTTGGCGCCTCCCCAGGCATCGTAGGACTGTCCTTCGATGGTCTGTTGCTGACGCGCATCGAGCCGGTCGCTCGTGACCTTCAGCAGGCCGGCGGGCACCAGCACCACCATGTCCGTGACGGGCCGCGGATAGAATTTCTCCAGTTTCAGCCCGCCCAGCCAAACCGGAATGCGGTAGCGCATGGCGACCGTAGTGATCCCCGGCCGCAGGATTCCGAAGACCTGCACCTTGTCTCCCACGCGCTGGTGACTGCCCTGCGCCTGGTCCTGGCGGATCACTTCCAGATTTTGCGCGTTGGGAGGCACCGTCAGCTCGATGGGGGTCTGCGTGCCGTCGATCACGTTCTGGGTGGGGTTCTGCAGGTGCACGACATCGGTCACCCAGACGGCCCCCACCTGGGGTTCCAGCGCGATCAGGGCCTGGGCGATGCGCAGGGAGGTGCTGTCCGTCACCACTTCGGGCACGCGCAGGTTCAGGGTCACCGCGCGCTGCCCTTCGGGGAAGGTGAAGGATTCCGACGGGATCAAGTTGCCGCCGATGCGGGTCCCCAGTTGATAGACGGATCGGGCATCGACGGGGACGTTGTCGAACGCGTAGGCGCCGTTCGCGTCCGCTTCCTTCATCTGGATCGGCGTGCCCTGGGGCGTGCCTTGGGCATCCAGTGTGAATTGCACCAGCACCACCTTGGCGCCCCGCACCGCATCGCCGGCTTTCACGCCCAGGATCCGGCCGGACACGCGCCCGCTGGCCGGTGTCTGGCCCAACACGGGGCGCAGCGCCGGCCCGAGCAGCAGGCTCAGCAGCAGCGCCGCCTGAAATAGCAGCCGTGCCCGGATCAGGCGCCCGAAGAAAATTGTTGGATGCGAAAGAGTCACGAATTCCTGTCAAAGGAAGGATTTGTCTTGCCTGCGGCAAGCCGGGCACGGGGGCGGACCCCGTGGCGGCCGTGCGCTCCCTACCCCGATTGGACAGGGTTCAGGGTAAAGCGGTTTAGCCGCGGCCCATATGACATTATCCCAAAGTGCCTATGCCTTTAGCTCAGTTTGGGAGTCGGCGCTGCGTCGCACCCCCCTGTGACCCGCCTCACGGCGGGTCTGTCTCCCCCTGTAAACGGAGGGAGACAACGGCCATGCGCATGTTGCGGGCAGTGTCCCTCTCCGTTTACGGGGAGGGACAGGCCCCGCAGGGGCCAGGGTGGGGTACGGCGTCCAAGCGTTGGCCCATGCTGAGCTGAAGGCATAGGCATTTATCCCAATTCTCCGGGCTTGAACTGCCGGTGGTGGGTGGGCATCAGCAGCATTTCCGGCACGTGGGTGCGCGGATGCAGCTTGGCCAGGAACACCAGCGCCTCGGCCAGGTCCTCCGGCTGCATCATGCGCTCCCGTTCCTCCGCGTCCAGCTTGATGGGGCGCTTGTCGATGATGGGCGTGTTGACCTCCCCGGGGCAGAAGGCCGTGGCGCGGATGCCGTGCACCCACTCCTCCGCGTTGATGGAATGGCTCAGCCCGTTCATCCCGTGCTTGGAGGCGGTGTAGGAGGCGCCCGCCAGCCCGGAGGCCTGCTTGCCCGCCATGGAGGAGACGTTGAGGATCAGCCCATCCTTTTGCTCGCGCATGGGAGGCAGCACCGCTTGGATCATGTTGAACGCGCCGGTGAGGTTCACGCCGATCACCTGGTCCCAATCCACGCCCGCCAACTCGCGCAGGCGGCGCTTGGGCACGTTCAGGCCGGCATTGTTGACCAGGATGTCGACCCGCTTCCAGGCCCCCAGCAGCTCCTTGGACACGGCCTGCACTTGCGCCCGGTTCGCCACATCCAGGGCGACGGTTTTCACGGCGGCGCCGGTTTCCCCCACCGCCCGCGCGGTCTCTTCCA
>JBGPEV010000490.1:0-3131 GCA_041482995.1 bacterium
AACGCGCAAAGAAATCGGCGCTCAACCGTTCGGATCGAAAATCAATCTGCGTAATCTGCGGTTAAGTTGTTTTTCTGTAGCGTGCTAGCCGATCCGACCCCCCCGCCCCTTCCCCAGGCCGGGCATGCCCCTACTGTACCCTCCCCAGGAGGGGGTTGCGCAGGGCCGCCCGCAGGAGTGGGTGCTCCCCAGCGAATGGAGCGGGCGGGGGTGGGCATGCCAAAGGTCAGTGCGGGTCCCGGCACCCCCAAGCGCGCGTCCGCTTGGCGCAACACCCGGGGATGACAAGAGTCTGAAAAATGATAGAATCCTGTGAGTTTTCATTCCCAGAGACGTGCATCGCACGAGGTGAAGGTCGCCTCGCGCTTGCCTGTCAAGGACTTGCCCTTGAGGACCGAGCCCGTGAGGCCCCCGTCCAGCGCCGAAGGCGTGCCGGCGACCCCTCTGCAGGCACTGCGGGAGTTGTTTCCGGCGGCCTCGTTTTCCGCGGAGGAATTGGCGGAATTGGAGCCGTTCTGCCAAGTGCTGGAGGTGCCGGCGGGGCAGACGGTGATCCGGGAGGGCAGCCCTTCGGACAACCGGGTCTACTTCGTCCTGCAAGGGGCGGTTTCCATCTCCATCAACGGGCAGTTCATCCTGCGCCTGAGCAAGCGGGGGGACATCGTGGGGGAGATGAGCCTGATCACCTCCGCGCCGCGTTCGGCCACGGTGCGGACGGATTCGCCCTGCACGTTCCTCGTGATGCATTCCACGCTCGATTCCCAAGCGCTCGATCCGCGCTACTATAAGCTGCGCTACTACTTCAGCCGGATGTTCAACCTGATCCTCACCGACAAGCTGCGCCGCACGTCGGATCGGGCCCGGCTCTACGAGGAGGCGTTGCAGCAGATTCGGCTCTATTCCCACCTGGTCGACGGCGCATCGGACGCCATCGTGATCGCCGGACTGGATGGGCGCATGCAGCATGCCAACGCGGCCGTGGAAACGGTGTTTGGGCTCGATACGGGGCAGGCCGAAGGCCAGCCCGTGGGGGAGTTGGTGCTCTGGCCGGATACGCTCCCCGGCGGCTGGGGCGAGGCGGCGGACCAGGCGACCCAAGGCGGCTGGCACGGCGAGGTGCGGGTCGCGCGCAAGGAGGGGAGCCCGATCCCCGCCGATTGCACGATCTCCCTGGTGCAGGATTCCTCCGGCGAACACATCGCCTATTCGGTGATGCTGCGGGACATCCGGCAACGCAAGGACTACGAGCAGCGCATCCTCGCCCAGAGCCAGGAACTGGAACGGGCGAATCAGTCCATGCGCGAATTGGATCGGCTGAAGGGGAATTTCCTCACGCTGGTGTCCCATGAATTGCGCACGCCCATCACGTCGATCCTGGCCTATTCGGAGACGCTGGCGCAGGGGATGGTGGACCCGCAGGACCAGGGCGAATTCATCTCCATCGTCCACCAGGAAGCCGTCAAGCTGAGCAAAATGGTGGACAAGGTGCTGGCCATCACCAAGATGGAAAGCGGCCAGATGCTGTTCCGCTTCCAGTTCGGCGATTTGGCGGCGGTTGTGGAGGAGAAGGTCGCCATGATGCGCTCCCGGGCCGTGGCCAAGGGGCTGGCACTGGCGTTCCAGGCGCCCGATAATCCCACGCCCAGCGCCTTCGATGCGGAGCGGATCGGCGAGGCCGTGGAACAGTTGCTCGACAACGCGATCAAGTTCACCGATCGCGGCGCCATTACCGCCCGATTGTCCCAGGACGGCAAAGAATCGTTGCTCCACGTCCAGGATACCGGTAAGGGTATCCCTGGCGACCATATTGCGACCCTATGGGGAAAATTCGAGCGGGTGGAAGACCTGGAGCACCACACGCACGGCCTGGGGCTCGGCCTGCCGCTCTGTTACCTGATTGCCATGGCCCATTCCGGCCAACTGCGGATCGCCAGCCAGCCGGGGCAGGGCACGACGGTGTCGCTGATCTTGCCGCACATGCCGGCAGCCGCGGCGCAATCCCTGGTCTGACCGCAACGCACCGGCAATCCATCGCCACCACAGGAAGGGATGGTTCTTTCCAAGTTCCTCAAGCCAGCCGGGCCGGGCGCCCCCAAGGGCGCAGCCGGGCCGCCTCCCGAAGCGCCGCGAGTGGGCCTCGCCAGCTTGCTGCGCCAACCGATCCAGATGGTGCCGGAGCGCGAGCAGTTCCTGCGGGAGGGGCTGGCGGAGGGTCTGCGGTTCTTCGAGACCTTCAACGAGTCCCGCTTGAATCTGGCGTTCGGCTCCTTCGATCCGGATATGAAGAAGGCGCTGTACGAGGTGCTGTTCCTGCTGCACGTGAATCCCCCGGCGTTCAAGGAGTACAAGTTCACCGGCGTGGAACTGGAGCGCACGGGCGGCGTGGTGCGGGAAAAACCGGTCGAGACCTCGGCGGAACTCTACGTGGAAGGGGCGCCCCACGGGGTGGAGGGCATCGAGCGTCTTTCTCCGGTCTTCCGTGACGCGTTCAGCGAGCACATCCAGAAGACCTTCGGACTCACCGTCACGCCGCATTCCACGTTCGGGTTCAACCCGATCGTCAGCATCCACTCCCTCGGGTCGATCGGCACGATGGGTCACAAGTCCCGCGCGTCCGACCTGGACTTGCAGGTGCAGTACGAACTGGAGCCGTTCCTGATCGATACGCAGGGCCAAACCGACGCCACGCTGCGCGAGGCGCTGGTGCGCGAGCTGAAGCACGGCATGGGCAAGTTGCGCGCGGAGCGCGGCCTGCCCGAAGCCCTGCTGCAGGATCCCAAGGAGCGCGAGGCGCTGCAGCGCGATGCGACGCAGCAGGTGCTGAAAACGTTCCCGTTGCTCTACCGGTATCTGGTGACCCGCGAGCGCAACTACGGCACGGACCTGGCCGGGGCCAACGCAGGGGCGCTGCGCTCCCAGATTCTCGGCGAGTTGGTGCAACTGCTCAAGCGGGCGGCCCAACTGGCCCACGGCGAAGAGATGGCCAAGCAGGAAGCGCTGCTCCAGGAAAAACTGAAGCGCGTGCAGAAGTACCTGAACGCGCGCTACCCCACCGTGGAGATTTACCTCTTCTCCTGCTCCAACGACGACTATCGCCGCGGCCACCACGGCTCCACGCTGACGAACAAGGA
>JBGPEV010000491.1:0-3126 GCA_041482995.1 bacterium
GGGGGCGGATCGCGATCCGCCCCTACACACCCGCCCCAATGCGATGCCCAGACGGCGCGCCACGGACCGTGTAGGGGCCAGCGCCGTAGGCTTGCCGGAGGCGCCAGCAGCACCGTGCTACGCGCCCAAGCGCCTGGCGCCCGCGAACGAACCGCAACCACGGCCCGTGCCCATTGCTTGGCGCCGGGCCGGTGCACGATTGGTTCGCGGTCGACGGGGGCGGATCGCGATCCGCCCCTACACACCCGCCCCAATGCGATGCCCATGCGGCGCGCCACGGACCGTGTAGGGGCGCATTGCCATGCGCCCGCGAACGATCCCAAAGCGCCGGCCTCCCCCATGGCCTCGTGCCAAGCCGGTCCGCCGCTTGACTGTCCCCGCGCGCAATCCTACGCTCCCCCCAGCAAGTCACGGACACTTGGCGGGTTCACCATCGGTGAGCGCCGCCGCAACGCAGTCCATCGATCCAAAGGGAGCAAAATGAAGCACACCGTGGGAGTCGCGGCACTGGCGTTGGCCGCCAGCCTGTTCGCGAGCGGATCCGCCCTGGCGGCGGGAAAGTTCGCGCTGTCGAGCCCGGACGTCAAGAAGGGTGCGCCCATCGACATGGAGCAAGTGTTCAACGGCTTCGGCTGCACGGGCAAGAACGTCTCGCCGGAACTGAAGTGGAGCGGCGTACCCGAAAAGGCCAAGAGCCTGGCCCTGAGCGTGTATGACCCGGATGCGCCCACCGGCAGCGGCTTCTGGCACTGGGTGGTGTTCAACATTCCCGTGGACACCAAGGGCTTGCCCAAGAACGCCGGTGACTTGAAGGCCAACCTGATGCCGGCGAGCGCGGTGCAAAGCCGCACCGACTTTGGCGTGCCCGGCTGGGGCGGTCCCTGCCCGCCCGCGGGCGATAAGCCCCACCGCTACATCTTCACGCTCTTCGCCGTGGACATCGACAAGATCGACGCCTCTGCGGACACGTCCGCGGCGGTGATCGGCTTCAACCTGCACTTCCACACCGTGGCCAAGGCGACCTTCACCGCGAAGTTCGGGCGGTAGGCGCGCCTCCGCAGTTCACCCCTCTCCCTTCGGAGAGGGGGCAGGGGGTGGGGTTCGGCATGTGCGGCGTTCTATCCTCGCGCCACCTATGCTAGTCTGACGGCAGGAGGCTGCCATGCAAGTGACCGACACCCACCAAGCCGTCAAGGAGTTCACGGCCGCCGGATTCTCGGGCGGACAGGCCGAGGCCTTGTCCACCCAGCAGGAACGCACGGCTCAAGAAATCGTCGCGCACCTGCGGGAAGCATTTCGGGCGGAATTCAGGCCGGAATTTGCCCGCCTGGAAACCCGCATCGAAGCCACGGCGCGGGATCAACTCTTCAAGTTCATGGCGTTCGCGGTGGCGCTGGCGGGCTTCTCAATCGCCATCATCAAATTCATCCCTTAACCGAGGCTGCCGCCTGACAGGGCCGCGGCCATCGAGTCGCCATCTCCGGCGCCGCCCCCCAGCGGCATGTTCATGCCCCAAACCTTCGCCTTCTGCTACCACGCGCAACTCCTGCGCACCGTGTGGGTGGCGGGGACGGAAGAGGGCGACCACCTGCGGCTGATCCCCGCCGAGGGGGAGTCCTTCCGCTACCGCCCGCGCCAGTTGCTGCACCGCTGGCAGGAGGACGGCCCGCCCCTGGACGCGACGAGCGCCCCCGGCTACTTGCGCGCCCGCGTCACGGAGTTGGAGGCGCGCGCGCGGCTCGTGCACCTGGACGCGCTGCAGCGCGCCCTGACGGTGGATGAGGAACAGTCCCTGGAGCAGATCGCCGCCGTGTGTGCGCGGCAGGGCGCCTTGCCGCCGGGGGCGGACGGCTGGGCGCGGGCGGCGCTGTTCCTGGCCCTGCTGCGGGACAGCACCCGCTTCCGCCGCGGCGCCGCGGGCTTCGCGGCCCGCCCCGAGAGCGAGCAACAGCAGCGCGCGGCCCGCCGGACCGAGGCCGTCGCCCAGGAGGCCTGGGCCACCCAGGCGCGCGCCTGGGCCCAGGCCCTGGAGCAGGGCCAGTGGCTGGGCGCGGACGATCCAGACGGGCTGAAGTTCCTCGTGCAGCTCACGTCCCTGCTGGCGCTGGAGAAGCGCTCGCCCCATTGGGTGCCGCTCTCGAAGTCCCTCGGGCTGCACGGGCTGCACGCCCACGACGCGGCGCCCACGCTGAAGCGCTGGCTGGAGTTGGCCGGCGGATGGCCGGGCTGGCCGGCGATCTGGCTGCTGCGGGCGGGCGTGTACCAGCGCTTCGCCCCGGGCTTGGTCGACCTGGCGGGCAGCCTCGCGGCCGCCCCGCCCCGGACGGCGGGCCGGACGGACTTCCAGGCCGTGCCCACCTACACGCTCGATGCCATCGACACCTTCGACTACGACGACGCCTACTCCATCTTGGAGGCCGGCCCGCAGGGCCTCACCGTGGCGGTGCACATCGCCGAGCCGCCGACGGAACTGCTGCCCGGCCACCCGGTCTTCGATGCCGCCGCCGCGCGCATCTCCTCGGTGTACACGCCCCACGGCATCTTCCCCATGTTGCCCCCCGCGCTCTCCCTGGGCCGCTGTTCGCTGCAGAAGGGCGAGGTGCGGGAGGCCGTCACGTGCCGCCTGCGCCTCAGCAGCAAGGGCGCGGAACTGGCCGGCATCGAGCGCGGGCTGATCCGCGTGACGGAAAACCTGGACTACGGCCGCGCCGAGGAATTGCTGCGCGAGCAGCCGGAGACCTGGGGCCGCCTGGGCCGCCTGGCCGAGGCGCTCACCCAGGCGCGCATCGCCAACGGCGCCGTCGTGACCGTGCGCCGGGAGGTGTCGCTCAACCTCACGGATCCGGCCCACGTCGGACTGCTGCGCACCTCCCGCCACGGCGGCGTGCACCGCGTGATCGAGGAACTGGCGATCGCCTACAACACGGCCGTCGGGCGCTACTGCCGGGAGCACGATCTGCCCGCCATCTACCGGGCGCAGAGCAAGCGCAAATCCACCCCGGAGCCGGGCATTACCGCCCTGCCGATGCTGCCGCCCGCCCGCTATACGCTCAAAGGGGGCCGCCACGCCGGCCTGGGGGCTGACCGCTACGTTCATTGCACCTCGCCCCTGCGGCGCTTTCCCGA